>NZ_JBFEGI010000024.1:0-20281 GCF_047228905.1 Sporosarcina sp. 179-K 3D1 HS | reverse complement strand
GGGCTTCCCCCTGTGAGAGTAGGACGTCGCCAGGCGGACAGGTCATTCCCAATGGGGGATGGCTTTTTTTGTTGTTTAGTAAATTATAAAATGATGATCTTGGCACTTTTGTTATTACATTACTGAATTAAAAGCTTTTGAAAGAGGTTTTGTAATTCATTACAATGACCAGTCATTGGACGGAGATTCGGATTATAAACGTCCGCATGAAAATAGAGGAGCGCACAACCAGAGTAAAGATCAAAACATTGACAATTGCTTCGAATGAAAGCTGGGCCTTAATAGTTATAACTTTATTCTCAAATTCACTCAGGAAAATGACTAATGCAGGCACCTATTTTTCTAAGGGCAAAAGATAAAAATGTCTCTTCTTCTTCACCTTATAAATAACAGGATATCAGTAAATAGTATTCATCGAATAATAGGAATACTTTTTCTTCTCGTTGTCTCCTTGACAGCCTTAACGCCCGCTGATACCCTTTTAATAATATTCAACTGCAAATAAAAAAATCAATTGGAGGAATCGTGGAAATGTGGGAAACAAAATTTGCGCGTGAAGGGCTAACGTTCGATGATATGTTATTGGTGCCAGGGGCATCCGACGTTTTACCTAAAGACGTTTCACTTTCCGTGCACCTTACGGAAAAAATCAAATTAGGTATTCCGTTAATCAGTGCGGGAATGGATACTGTAACGGAATTCAAAATGGCGATTGCGATGGCTCGACAAGGTGGACTAGGCATCATTCACAAAAACATGAGCATTGAAGAGCAGGCGGAGCAAGTCGTCACGGTGAAACGTTCTGAAAATGGGGTTATCACAAATCCTTTTTTCCTTACACCCGAACATCAAGTGTTCGATGCTGAACATTTAATGGGAAAATATCGCATTTCCGGCGTTCCGATTGTCAATACAATGGAAGAGAAGAAATTTGTCGGTATCCTAACCAACCGCGATCTTCGATTCATCCAAGATTATTCCATGCAGATCGATGATGTCATGACAAAAGAGAATTTAGTGACGGCTCCTATCGGTACGACACTTGAGGATGCGGAAAAGATTTTGCAAAAATACAAAATTGAAAAGCTTCCAATTGTAGATGACAATGGCATCCTGGCTGGATTAATTACCATTAAGGATATTGAGAAAGTGATTGAATTCCCGAATGCCGCGAAAGATAAACAAGGCCGGCTTCTTGTTGGAGCAGCGGTTGGTGTTACTTCCGATACGATGGTACGTGTCGATAAGCTGGTCGAGGCGGAAGTCGATGCAATCGTCATCGATACGGCACATGGTCATTCCAAAGGAGTTCTGGACACAGTTGCTCAAATCCGGGAGAAATATCCGGAGCTTGATATTATTGCTGGAAACATTGCAACCGCAGAAGGAGCACGTGCTCTTTATGAAGCGGGGGCAGACGTTGTCAAAGTCGGTATCGGGCCAGGATCCATCTGTACAACACGTGTCGTGGCTGGCGTTGGCGTTCCTCAAATCACGGCTGTCTATGAATGTGCTACAGAGGCGAGAAAACAAGGTAAGACAATCATTGCGGACGGTGGAATTAAATACTCCGGGGATATCGTGAAAGCTTTGGCAGCCGGAGGACATGCCGTCATGTTGGGAAGCTTGCTTGCGGGAACGACAGAAAGCCCGGGAGAAACAGAAATCTTCCAAGGTCGTCGTTTCAAAGTGTATCGGGGCATGGGATCTGTCGCTGCAATGGAACGCGGTTCGAAAGATCGTTACTTCCAAGACGATGCAAAGAAATTGGTTCCGGAGGGAATTGAAGGGCGCATGCCATACAAAGGACCACTGGCAGATACGGTCCATCAATTGGTCGGCGGCGTCCGTGCCGGAATGGGCTATTGCGGTACACAGGATTTGGAGGCCCTCCGTGAAAACGCACAGTTTATCCGGATGACAGGTGCCGGTTTGCGTGAAAGCCATCCGCACCAAGTTCAGATTACGAAAGAAGCACCGAACTATTCCATGTAAAATGTAAATAAAATCAGTTAAAGGAACTTCAGCACCTTTCCTGCGTCTTTATATGAGCGGAAAGGTGTTTTTATCTTTATTCAGCAAAATGCCTGCTGAAAAAAGATAAAGCCTCCGGCGGATGTCACAGATTTTGAAAGGAATCAATCGAGCAAGCTCGATCCAAAATCTGGACGCAATTACGCCGAGGCGTAATTGTTTTTATTTTGGTCCCCATGGAACAGCGGAGATATGGTAAACTGAGCTTTGGGGAATAGCCATAATGGAGGTAGACAGAGTGAAACGGGAAATGAGAAAATGGGTGGCCCTTTTGTTAATGCCACTCGTATTGTTGATGTCGCTTGGCACGGTTCCGGCATCCGCCCAATCGACACTAGGCATCCATGTAGATGGAGCTATTTTAATCGATGCGGATAGTGGAAAAATTCTATATGAAGAAAATGCGGATACTCCACTTGGCATTGCCAGTATGACAAAAATGATGACGGAATACCTTCTGTTTGAAGCAATTGAGGAAGGTAAGATTTCATGGGATCAAGAATACAAAGTCAATGAATATACATATACTGTTTCGCAAGATCGCGCGCTCAGTAATGTGCCGCTTCGTCGCGACGGGACTTATACGATCCAGGAACTATACGAGGCGTTGGCCATCTATTCGGCAAATGCCGCCACGATTGCCATTGCAGAAACGATTGCAGGAACCGAGACGGAATTTATTAAAATGATGGACGCCAAAGCGAAAGAACTCGGCTTGGAAGATTATAAATTCGTCAATTCAACAGGCTTGAATAATGCCAATCTGCATGGGATGCATCCGCAAGGGACAGGTCCGCAGGATGAAAACGTCATGCCTGCCAAATCAGTGGCCAAGCTGGCGTACCGTTTGTTGAAAGATTACCCGGAAGTCTTGGAAACGACGCAAGTGAAGACGAAATTATTCCGTGAAGGCACAACGGATGAAATCAAAATGGATAACTGGAACTTCATGCTTCCAGGTTTTGTTTATGAATATGAAGGCGTGGACGGGCTGAAGACTGGAACGACTGAATTTGCAGGTCATTGCTTTACAGGAACGGCTCAAAGGGACGGCAAGCGGCTCATTGCGGTCGTCATGAAAGCGGTCGATGCGAAAGGCGTCGGTTCCTACAAAGCACGTTTTGACGCAACACGGGCGCTATTCGATTACGGATTCTCACAATTCTCCGAAGTGGAATTTGTCCCGGCCGGTTATCAGTTTGAAGATCAAAAAACGATTGATGTCATCAAAGGTAAAGAGAAAAGTGCATCAATCGCTGTGAAAGAACCAATTCGCATGCTTGTAAAAACGAGTGAAAAAGACTTATATACGCCAGAGTTGGTATTGGATGAGAAAAAATTACAAGACGGGACATTGCAGGCACCGGTCGAAAAAGACACGGTTGTAGGCCATGTCAAGCTTGTGAAGACCGAAGGAACCGACTATGGATATATTGATTCGGACAATCCCGGTTCGGAAGTCGTCGTGACAGACACGGTGGAAAAAGCCGGTTGGTTCTCCTTGATGATGAGTGCAATTGGTGACTTCTTTGCAAGTGTGTGGAAGAGCGCGACTGGTTTTGTGAAGGGTTTATTCAAATAATAAGAAGCGATGGAACCTCCTCTTAACGGGAGGAGATCCCATCGCTTTTTTGTATGTTCCAAGCGTCCATGAGCTTCTCTACGGCTGTTTTGATTTCATCTAGGACAAGGCCTCCGAATCCAAGTAGAAACTGTGGTGGACCGTTTACGGGTATTTTCCGGTAGCTGCTCAATCCATAAACTCGGATGCCTGCTTGGCTTGCAGTTTCCGTCAGTGCTTTTTCAGTGGACTCGGCGTGAATTGTAATGATGATGTGCATGCCTGCTTCATCGCCGGAGTAGGTCACCTTAGGCGCATAAGGAAGAAGCGCGTCCGTCAGCATTTGCAATTTCTTACGATAGATTTTGCGCATACGGTTCAAGTGGCGGGAGAAATATCCGTCTGCCATGAAGCGCGAGAGCAGGTGTTGGTCGAGTCGCGGCACCGTCGAAGAGTAATGGATGAACGCTTCTTCATATCGATTGAGCAGTGCGGGGGGCAGGACCATATATGCAATACGCAATGAAGGCATGAGCGATTTGGAGAACGTGCTTAAGTAAATGACGTTGCCTCCCTTATCCATGCCGTGGAGCGACGGGATCGGCCGGCCAGTGTATCGAAACTCGCTGTCATAATCGTCTTCTATGATGAAGTTTTCTTCCCGTGATGCAGCCCAGTTCAGTAAAGCCGTCCTGCGCGCCGCAGAAAGGACTGCACCGGTCGGGAATTGGTGAGAAGGGGTGACATAGGCTATGGTCGCTTCCGATCGTTGTAGAGCCCGTACATCCATCCCTTCTTCATCCACCGCAATAGGAATCGCTTCCCGGTTGTTATGGATAAACACATGGTGTGTCAACGGGTAGCCGGGATCTTCGATGGCATAGACCGCTTCTTTCCCCAATATCCGGATGACGAGGGGCATAAGCTGTTCAGTCCCTGATCCGACAATTATCTGCTCCGGCGTACACTCGACGCCACGAGAATGATAGAGATAACGTGCGATTTCACTGCGCAACTCTAGATCACCATGGGGGTGTCCGAGCAGGAGAAGGTGCTCCGAGTTATGATCCATAATATCTCTGGCGTATTTTCTCCAGTGCCCAAATGGGAATGATCCGGTATCAATCTTACCCGGTGAAAAATCAATCGTTATCTTATCTTGTTCCGGATAGGTGGATCGATATTTCAATTTGGCCGGCTGGACATAGGCCAATTCCTCGATCGCCTGCACAAAATATCCTTTACGTGGCTTGGAGGAAATGAACCCTTCTGCCGCGAGTTGTCCGTAGGCAAGTTCAATTGTCGTCTGACTGACTTGGAGAAATTCTCCAAGCTGCCGCTTGGACGGCAACTTCATCCCGACCGGCAACTTCCCTTCTGTAATATCCCCCTGGATTTGATTGTAAATCTGCTCGTATAACGGCACTTCCAAAGTCTTATCAAGTTGAATGAATAACATCTCCATCCGAACCCCTCCTATCTGACCCTTTTATTTTGTCTCAAACTGATTATTTCATTCGGGTCACATTCCATTATACTGAACAATAAGAAAAGGAGGAAGGAAAAAACATGAATTTTCAATACGGCGGCGTCATTATGGACGTTATTAATGCAGAACAAGCGAAAGTGGCGGAAGCGGCAGGAGCAATTGCAGTCATGGCATTGGAGCGCGTCCCTTCGGACATTCGCAAGGCGGGCGGCGTGGCACGGATGGCCGATCCACGCATCATCGAAGAAGTGAAAAATGCGGTATCAATCCCAGTCATGGCAAAAGCGCGGATCGGTCATATCTCCGAAGCGCGCGTCTTGGAAGCATTGGGTGTTGACTACATAGATGAAAGTGAAGTGCTCACGCCGGCGGATGAAGAGTTCCACTTGTTGAAAAGTGAATTTTCCGTACCGTTCGTTTGTGGGGCACGGGATTTGGGAGAAGCGGCACGCCGATTGGGCGAAGGGGCGAAGATGCTGCGGACGAAAGGGGAACCGGGAACAGGCAACATCGTGGAAGCGGTGCGTCATTTGCGTAAAGTGCATGCTCAAGTCAATAAGATCGTCCACATGAATGAAGATGAAATTATGACAGAGGCACGCGATTGGGGTGCCCCTTATGAAGTGTTGCTGACGATCAAGAAACATGGCCGCTTGCCGGTTACGAATTATGCAGCGGGTGGTGTTGCGACTCCAGCGGACGCGGCACTCATGATGGAACTCGGAGCAGATGGCGTATTCGTCGGATCGGGCATCTTCAAATCGGATAACCCTGAAAAATTTGCGCGCGCCATTGTACAGGCAACGCAAAACTTTAAGGACTACGCTTTGATCGGCGAGCTTTCCAAAGACATCGGCAATCCGATGAAAGGTTTGGAAATTAGCAAGCTCCAATTGGAAGAACGCATGTCAGAACGCGGTAGGTAATCATCATTTACGGAGCGGAAGAGCAATCTTCCGCTTTTGTTGTATACTCGATTAGAGGTGAATGGAATGGAACTGCTGAAAGTGTTTGACTCGCAATATACCTATATGAAAAATGAAAACCGGGATACGGTTCACACCAAAGGATATTGGCATGAGACTTTCCATTGTTGGATTTTGGATGAGCAGTTCGTTTATATCCAAAAAAGGAGCGCCCAGAAGAAAGACTTCCCAGGATGCTTCGATATTTCGGCTGCCGGCCATTTGCTTGCCCATGAGAGTGTTGCCGATGGACTCCGGGAAGTGGAGGAGGAGTTGGGACTGCGCGTGGATCTTAGCCGATTGCAATGTAAAGGCGTCATCCGTGACGTGATAGAAATCGGGGAGTTTCTCGACCGGGAATTTGCCAATATCTATTTGTATCATTCTTCGTTTTCAGCATCCGATTTTTCATTGCAACCGGGAGAAGTCGATAGCATCCACACGGTCGAGCGGGAAACGTTGGCTCAACTGTTTGTAGGAGAGCGGAATCAGGTAACGGCTGTTTCCCTTGTCGATGGCTCTTCCGATGAAATCCAACTGACCGATTTTGTCCCCCATGAAAAGGGGTATTTTGAGAGAATTGGCGAGCTGTTGAAAATATGAGGTCATTTCTTGCTAAAATGTAGCCTATATAGTATGGTAAAGATAATTTCAAACATGAGACGATGATGGGAAGCAGTAGCAAATCTGTTCTTTTCAAGAGAGTCGGCGGTTGGTGCGAGCCGATAATGACAGTTGTGAATCCGTCCCTGAGTAGCCGGGCTGAACGAAAGTAGGCTCGTGCCGGTACTTGACCGTTATTCAATGAAGTGGATTGGTTTATCCAATCAATTTGGGTGGCAACGCGGGAAGCTCTCGTCCCTTTTCCAAGGGAATGATGGGCTTTTTTTGTTGCTCTTTTTCATTATCGTCAATTATGAGGGAGGAATTATTCATGTTAGATATTAAAAAAATCCGGGCCGATTTCGATGGAGTGAAAGAAAAGCTTTCGAAGCGTGGAGAAGATCTGACGGATTTCGATAAATTCGGGGGTCTTGATGAAAAACGGCGTGAATTGATTGCCAAAGTGGAAGTGCTGAAAGCGGAGCGCAACGAAGTGTCGCAGCAAGTGGCCACAATGAAGCGCAATAAGGAAAATGCGGATGACGTCATTGCCCGTATGCGTGAAGTCGGGGAAGAGATCAAACGGTTGGATGAGGAATTGAGTCAGGTCGAAGAAGATCTGAACTACGTCATGATGCGTATTCCGAACATTCCGCATGACAGTGTGCCGGTTGGGGATAGCGAAGATGACAATGTGGAAGTCCGGGCATGGGGAGAGAAACCGGAGTTCACTTTCGAACCGAAACCGCATTGGGAAATCGGTACCGATTTAAATCTTTTGGATTTTGAACGGGCGGCGAAAGTGACGGGAAGTCGGTTTGTCTTTTACCGGGGCCTTGGTGCGCGGCTGGAACGGGCGTTGATCAACTTCATGTTGGATCTTCATATCGAGGAGCATGGGTACGAGGAAATGCTACCGCCTTATTTGGTGAATCGGACCAGTTTGACCGGAACCGGCCAGCTGCCGAAATTTGAAGAAGATGCTTTCCTGATTGAGGAGGAAGATTATTTTCTGATCCCGACTTCGGAAGTACCTGTGACTAATTTTTATCGGGAAGAGATTTTGGATGGATCCCAGCTGCCGGCTGCATTTGCGGCGTACAGCACCAATTTCCGTTCTGAAGCGGGATCGGCGGGCCGCGACACACGTGGTTTGATTCGTCAGCATCAGTTCAACAAAGTGGAGCTCGTCCGCTTCGTGAAGCCGGAAGATTCTTATGACGAGCTTGAAAAGCTGACAGGCCACGCGGAGAAAGTGCTTCAATTGCTGAAATTGCCATACCGCGTCTTGAAAATGTGTACAGCGGATCTTGGTTTCACTGCCGCCAAGAAATATGACATTGAAGTATGGATTCCGACACAGAACACGTATCGTGAAATCTCTTCTTGTTCCAATTTTGAAGAGTTCCAAGCTCGCCGGGCCCAAATCCGGTTCCGCCGTGAAGCGGGTGCGAAGCCGGAATATGTCCATACATTGAATGGAAGTGGACTGGCAATCGGTCGTACCGTAGCGGCCATTTTGGAGAATTATCAGCAAGAAGACGGTTCCGTGATCATTCCGGAAGTCCTTCGTCCATACATGGGCGGTAAAGAAGTCATTAAGTAAATAGCGAAGGCTGCATCCCGATCATTCGATTTCGGATGCAGCCTTTTTTTGTCGTTTTTTCCGTTCCCGGATTGCTTTGAAAAATGCGGATAGCATCTCCCCGCATTCTTCGGCCAAGACGCCTTCGGTCACATCGCATTCATGGTTGAATCTCGGGTCGTTCAGCAATCTATATAACGAATCCACGCAACCACCTTTCGGATCGCGCGCTCCATAGACGACGCGGGGAATTCTGGATTGCAAAATGGCGCCTGCACACATTGGGCACGGCTCTAGTGTGACATAGAGGGTGGTCTGTTCCAACCGCCAACTACCAAGCTTTTGGCAAGCTTCCTGGATAGCGGATAATTCTGCATGTGTGACGGCATTTTGAGACGTTTCCCGCAAATTATGAGCCTGGGCGATGACGTTTCCATCATGTATGATCACCGCACCAATCGGCACTTCCCCTAGCTTTTTCGCTTTTTTTGCTTCTTCGATTGCCAATCGCATGAACGATCGGTCCGTTTCGAATACATCCATGTGCATCGCTCCTTGTTTCTCATTTTAGCATGGAATTTCAAAATAACGTCTAAATTGTTCCACGTGGAAAAATCCTTGGATATGATAGAATGAGGAACATGGAATTTGAAAGGTGGACTTCTGATGGCAATACCCTTCATAGCGGTCGAGGGCCCGATCGGTGTCGGTAAGACGTCGCTCGCCAAGGCGATTGCAGAAACATGGAATTACAAGTCTTTGCAGGAAATCGTCTATGAGAATCCGTTTTTGGATAAATTTTATGGGAACATGGAGGAATGGAGTTTCCAGACGGAAATGTTCTTCCTTTGTAACCGATACAAACAACTCAATGACATTAAACAAGGGATACTGGTTGATCCCCAACCTGTTGTCTCTGATTATCATATATTTAAAAATTTGATATTCGCCAAACGGACGTTGTCTGCGGAGGAGTATCGGAAATATGAAGGCATTTATGCCATCTTGACAAAAGATATGCCAGAGCCGAATATCATCATTTATTTACATGCCAGCTTGGATAAACTGATGGAACGGATCGCCAAACGTGGCCGGGAATTTGAGAAAAACATAGATATCGTCTACTTGCAACAGTTGGCCGATGACTATGAAGTCTTTATGAATGAGTTTGAACGTGCTCATCCCACCATTCCCGTCTTTCGATTTGACGGAGATATCATCGACTTTGTGAATAATCGAACGGATCGGGAGAACATGTTGAAGGAGATTCAAGCTATACTTGGAAAAGGAGCTCTTCCGGAATGAAACTACGTGGCCAATATCACATCCCTCATAATGCAATCATTACCGTAGCAGGAACAGTCGGCGTTGGAAAGTCGACGATGGTCCAGGCTCTTGCCGAGGCATTGGATTTCAGAACTTCATATGAAAAAGTGGATCAGAATCCGTATCTAGGTCGCTTTTACGAGGATTTTGAGAAATGGAGCTTCCACTTGCAAATTTACTTCTTAGCGGAGCGGTTCAAGGAACAGAAGCGGATGTTTGAATACGGCGGCGGCTTCGTCCAAGATCGGTCGATATACGAAGACACAGGAATTTTTGCGAAGATGCACATGGAAAACGGAACGATGAATCCAGTCGATTATGCGACCTACACGAGCTTGTTCGAAGCGATGGTGATGACCCCATATTTCACGCATCCTGATCTGCTCATTTATTTGGAAGGTCCATTGGATGTCATTTTGGAGCGCATCCGGGAAAGGGGACGGCCAATGGAACAGCAGACCCCGATTTCCTATTGGGAAGAGATGTATGGCAGATACACGGAGTGGATGGAGTCATTTAATGCTTGTCCTGTGCTCCGCATCAATGTCAGCAACTACGATTTGCTCGAAAAACCCGAGGAGATAGAGATGATTGTAGAGCGGATCGGTTCGATTATGGAACATGTCAGATGAAAAGAATAGATTGGTTGCTTAACGAAGCGAACGAGCCAATAAAAGAAAAAAGGGTTGTCCTCCATGTCGTAATTGACGGAGGACAACCTTTTTAGATTATGAGCAGACTTTGATATTGGAAAAGAACTCTTTGTACAGCTCTTTTAGGATGACGGTTTCATCTTCATTCATGACGCCGAAGACCAAGCTCACTTCCGAAGATCCTTGATTGATCATTTGGATGCTCGCACCTGTACGAGCGATAGCCGCTGCAGCGCGTGCGGCCAAACCTGTTGTGTCGCGCATTCCTTCTCCGACAAGAACGATCATGGAGTAATCATGATTGAAATGAACATCATCCGCTTTCAATTCGTCTTTGATCCGTTCCATGATGCGCTGTTCTTTTTCCGGTGTCAGGAAGCGGCTGCGAATGATAACAGACAAGTTGTCAATGCCGGAAGGCGTATGTTCAAACGGGATTTCTTCTTCTTCCAGGATTTGAAGAAGGCGCCGTCCGAACCCGATTTCCAAGTTCATCAGGAATTTATCGACGAATAGTGTGGTGAAGCCGTCGTCTGCAGCAATTCCGATGACTTGCTGGGACGAATGGTCTCGCTCTTTCACAATCAATGTTCCAGGTGCACTCGGGTTGTTTGTGTTTTTAATGCAAACCGGAATCGAGCGGCGGAATGCCGGAATTAATGCCTCATCATGGAAGACGGAGAAGCCAGCATATGCCAATTCGCGCATTTCCCGATACGTCATTTTGCTAATGGCCGCCGGATTGTCCACGACCCGTGGGTTTGCAGCGAAGACCGAATCGACATCTGTGAAGTTTTCGTAGAGTTCTGCGTCAGTAGCAGCAGCAAGCAGCGAGCCTGTAATGTCCGAGCCGCCTCTATTGAACGTCCGCAATGTTCCGTCTTCCGTGAAACCGAAAAATCCTGGGAACACGATGATGCCTGGTAGGTCTCTCAGTTTCGCTAATTGCGCATCCCCTTCCGGCAAGGCCTGAACCCGTGCCGGACGTTGATTGACAAGAAGGCCAGCGTCTTTTGGAGAAATATATTGAGCTTCCATGCCGATGGAGGAGAAATACTCGGCAATCATTTTTGCGTTATTGTCTTCCCCAGCAGCTTTTAATGTATCTGTAAAGAGGGTTGTGTCGTTTTTATCGCCTTCCAAACGTTCTTTCAAATCGTTTTCGATGACTTGTACGATTTCATTTGATAGATTGAGCCCCTCGGCAATTTGGCGATACCGCTCCACAACTTCCCCTAGTTGTGCTGTTGTATCTTTTCCATCCAATGCTGCTTCAGCTAAGCGGATCAGCAGGTCGGTTACCTTCGTATCATCATCAGAGCGTTTACCAGGAGCGGAAACGACGACGATTTTACGCGCTGGATCGGATAGGACGATATCCGCCACTTTTTTGATCTGATCTGCTGTAGCAACCGATGTTCCGCCAAATTTACATACTTTCATTTTTTCACCAATTCCTATCTTTATAAAGTTATCCATTGGATGTGTTATTTGATTATAACAAAAACGGGGTTGTTATTCCCGCTGTTTTTCACTATAATGTCCTTATGCAATGAACATGTGTTTTTTCATAGTGTACATATAGATAGGAGAATCGTCAAATGAAAAATGAAATTAATATTGGATTACTAGGGTTCGGAGTAGTCGGCAGCGGCGTTGCTCAAATTCTGGACAATCACCAAGAAGATTTGCAACATAAACTTGGTGTTCCGGTATCCATTAAGAAAGTATTGGTGAAGAACCTTTATAAAGAAAGAGATTGTGATCTTCCGGCAGAAGTGTTCACAACCGATCTTAATGAGATTCTTGGCGATTCCTCCATTGACTTAATTGTGGAAGTCATTGGCGGCACTACGGAAGCGAGAGAGGCGATTGAAAAATCCTTGAATGCCGGCAAGGGCGTCGTTACGGCAAATAAAGACGTCATGGCCGAATATGGACTTGACCTTTTGCAACTGGCGGATGAAAATAAATGTGACCTCTTTTTTGAAGCGAGTGTAGGAGGCGGAATCCCATTGATCCGCACCTTGGAAGATGGATTGGCATCGGATCGGATTAGTGCGTTGACAGGAATTGTCAACGGAACGACAAATTTCATTCTGACGAAAATGAAACACGACAACATGTCTTATGAGGATGCGTTGGCGGAAGCGACAGAACTAGGCTTTGCCGAAGCCGATCCATCCGCAGACGTCGATGGCATCGACGCAGCTCGGAAGATGGTCATTTTGGCATCTCTCGCATTCTCTACAGAAGTCCGTTTGGACGATGTATTTGTCAGAGGATTGCGGGAAATCCAGGACGGCGATTTGGAATTGGCAGCCCAGTTCGGCTATACGTTGAAACTTGCCGGTTCCGCCAAAAAGAATTGCGATGGAATTGAAGTCGCTGTAGAGCCTGTCCTTGTGCCGGACTCCCATCCATTGGCGTCGGTGAACAATGAGTTCAATGCCGTCTATGTATATGGAGAAGCGGTCGGGGAGACGATGTTCTACGGACCGGGCGCAGGTTCCCTGCCAACTGCCACGTCCGTCACAGCGGATATTGTCGCGGCTTGCCGCAATCTGTTGATGGGAGTGAACGGAAGACGGATCCATTCGCCACAGCATGAGCGCCATGTAAAAACAGATGATCGAAAATTTGCACGTTACTTCCACCGGATCCGGGTGAAGGACGAAGTGGGTGTGCTGACCAAATTAACAGCCATCTATAGCAGATACGGGGCTAGCCTGGCGACTGTCATCCAGGATTCGGACAATGGTATTGAAGCAGATCTGATTTTCATTACCCATCAGATTTCGCGCCAGCAGCATTTGGATATTATGAATGAATTAAATGAAACACCTGAAGTGATCAATGTCTTGAGTCACTACCGGGTGGAGGGGGAATCACGATGAAAAGATGGAACGGTTTGATCGAAGAGTATAAAGAATTTTTGCCGGTCACGGAAGATACGCCGGCGTTGACGCTACAAGAAGGGAATACACCCCTCATCCATATGAAAACTCTGTCCGAACAATGGGGCATTGACTTATATGTGAAAACAGAAGGAACGAATCCGACAGGTTCCTTTAAAGACCGCGGTATGGTCATGGCGGTTGCGAAAGCGAAAGAAGAAGGCAAAAAGATCCTCATTTGTGCATCGACCGGGAACACATCAGCATCTGCTGCCGCTTATGGTGCTCGGGCTGGGATGCGCACAATCGTCGTCATTCCGGAAGGCCGCATTGCACTCGGTAAGCTGGCTCAAGCGAGGATGTACGGCGCAGAAATTCTGCAGATTGAAGGGAATTTCGATGAGGCGCTGCGCATGGTGCGCGAAGCGGGCGAAGGGGACATTGCACTGGTCAACTCGGTCAACCCTCACCGTCTGGAAGGGCAAAAAACGATTGCCTTTGAAACGATCGATCAACTTGGGAAAGTACCGGATATTTTCGCGCTTCCTGTCGGGAATGCGGGTAATATTTCGGCTGCTTGGAAAGGGTTCAAGGAGTATGCGGATAAAAAAGGGACCGATCTTCCTGAACTGTTAGGCGTACAGGCAGACGGTGCTGCCCCGATCGTCTATGACCGTGTGTTTGAAAATCCGGAAACAGTCGCAACGGCAATCCGGATCGGCAACCCAGCGAGCTGGCAGCTGGCGAAGAATGCACTCGCCGAGTCGAAAGGGAACATCTTGGCCGTCACGGATGAAGAAATCTTGGAAGCATACCGCTTGATTTCTTCCACGGAAGGAGTATTCGCAGAACCGGGCTCCTGCGCATCGATTGCCGGAGTGAAGAAACAAGTCGAAAGTGGATTGTTGAAAAAAGGATCGACTGTCGTTGCTATCCTGACAGGAAACGGTTTGAAAGACCCGGATACGGCAATCGAAGTGAACAAGGACGAGCCGTTCTTGTCGCGTGAACAGTTCGATCAAATCCTTAGTGAGTTGAAAGAAGGCGCAAACTGATGAAGGAGGCCAATTTTTCAGTCGTCGTCCCCGCGACTACGGCAAATCTTGGCCCGGGGTTCGACAGCATCGGGCTTGCTCTTGCTTTATATATGACAGTCGATGTGGAGCCTTCTGAAACATGGGGCGTCCACTATGACGGCGATGAATATGGAAATCTTCCAACCGGAGAAAACAATTTGATTGTCCAGACGATCCAAGAAGTGGCGGCACGGTACGATAAGCAAGTTTCACCGCACAGCCTCTGGGTCCATTCCGATATTCCATTGGGGAAAGGTCTCGGGAGCAGTGCAACTGCCATTGCGGCAGGTATTGAAATTGCGAATCAGCTTGCTGGGCTGGAGTTGCCGCCAGTGGAAAAGGTACGGATCGGCAGCGAGTTGGAGGGGCATGCGGATAATGTCTCGGCAGCACTCCTCGGCGGCGTGACCATTTCCTATTATGTCGGGGACTCAATCGATATCGTCCATATCCGGGAACCGGAAATGGGGGCTGTCATTCTAGTTCCGCCGGAAGCATTGCGAACAGAAGAATCCCGTGGACTTCTCCCGGGGCAGCTGCCGCATGCGGAAGCGACGTTAGGGAGCGCGGCAAGCAGCGTCATGGCAGCAGCCATTGCCCGGGATGACTGGGAGACCGCCGGCAAGATGATGGAGCAGGATATTTTCCATGAACCATACCGGAAGCATCTGTTTCCCGATTTTGAAGAAATCCGTTCGGCTGCCAAACAATTCGGCGCGTACGGCATGACGATCAGTGGGGCAGGTCCTTCGATATTCGTCGCAGTGAAACTGGGTGAAGAAGCCAAAATTGCAGAACAACTGATGGAAAAGTTCCCGTACTATAAAGGTTTGGCCGTACAGCCGTCCAGTGACGGTGCGGTCGTGAGATGAAAGAGGCAGCGAAGGCTGCCTCTTTTGTTATTATGAAGCAAACGGGGGTTTCTTGTGAAAAAAGCATGGGTAATTTTAGTGGTGGCACTAATCGGTTTTGGCATATACGCTGTCGGTTATTTCAGTACTTATCATATTAAGGGTAATGAAGCGGCAGCAGAGGAATTCCTGATTGAGTTTGATAAGAAGAAAAGCGGGATGGGTGTCTCGGAAACGATCGACTGGTTGCAGCTGGGCGGATCAAATTCCTGGCTGTCTCGGGTCTTATTTCAAGATGGAGTCTATGGCTATGCCCATTTTGTAAAAGGATGGAACGGGAAGATGAAATTCATCAGCTTAGGAACGACACCACATATTTCATACAGGGAATTCGAGACGGATGAAGGATTGTATGGAGTTGTGTTCGGACGCAATGATAATCGGTCGATTGACCATATCAACGTAAAGACCGGAGGGGAAACCCCCTATGAATTTGTCGTAGAAGTCAAAAATCAGGAGAATTTCATGGTCAGTGAGAAGTTGCCCGATGGCATACAAGGTACATTGCCGGCAGAATTCGAGGTAGTCGATAAGGAAGGGAACGTCATGGAAGCGGGATGATTGCTTTGCTGAGGGTATATGCCCGAAAGGCATTGTAGCGAAAATCCATGCCTTGGCGTGATTGATTGGATTTTTTCGAGCGAAGATGGATAGGCTCGAAAAGCTCCCTTATAAATCCGTGACATCCGCCGGCCGGCAAAAACGCCACGTCCTGAAAGTACCTTAATTTCTGCAAAGGACGCAGAAATCAAGGCAAACCGAATCCTTCGCTGTTCGATTGGCACTAGTACGTCCTGTACGTCAGAGGCTTTTATCTTTGTTCAGCGGGAGTTTGAACACCCGCTGAACAAAGATAAAAAAACCGTTACGATGACGTAACGGTTTTACAAGGATTATGTATAAGTAAAGAAAAATGGCGGAGGAAGAGGGATTCGAACCCCCGCGGGCTTTAACACCCCTGTCGGTTTTCAAGACCGATCCCTTCAGCCAGGCTTGGGTATTCCTCCGTGTCGGACAAAGAATAATGTATCACGGTTTTTCATTAACGTCAACATTCTTTTTCTGCTTCCGGTTGAAACGGTATAGCCAGCCGGAGTACAGGATCCATACTCCAAATTGTAGAATGACAACCGGCAGGGGGCGATACTGCCCTGTAAAGACGATGAGGAGGGGCGTCCAAATGAGAACGGGGAGCATGACAATTGCGACCCACATACGGATTTTTGGATTACGGAAGCTTAATTCAAACTCGGGCAAGTGGACTCCCTCCTTTTTCCATAGCGTAACACAGAAGAATACTATGTGGCACGGGAGCCTATACGCAAATAAACGTTTGCATTTCGACCGAAAAAACGGTATACTAGTAGATGCCGTGCTAGGTGGGAAGGTAGCGGTGTCCTGTAACTTGCAATCCGCTCTAGCAAGACTGAATTCCTTCTCGAGGCTGCATGTATTGTAGGGTCTGCCTCTTGCACGTAGTGTTGACGTTTGGGTCCTGCGCAATGGGAACCCATGAACCATGTCAGGTCCGGAAGGAAGCAGCATTAAGTGGAACCTCTCATGTGCCGCAGGGTCGCCTAGACCGAGCTGTCGACAGGAGTAACGCTTATGTGCTGCAGTCGAAGGAAGGTGCACGGCTTTAACTAATCAATTCACTCGTCCGTTTTTGCGGACGGGTTTTTTATTGCTTACGAAAGGTTTTTAAGTAAGTCATTATGCTATACTTAACCTATTACCGCATTGCGTCAAAAGGAGAGGGAACTGTTGGTGTACCAAGCTTTTTACCGTGTATACAGGCCTCAGTCATTCGCTGAGATGTCCGGGCAGCATCATGTGAAGCAAACCCTTCAGAATGCCCTTCTTCATAATAAAACGACCCACGCCTACCTGTTCTCTGGGCCGCGGGGGACAGGGAAGACGAGTGCCGCCAAAGTGTTTGCAAAGGCACTGAACTGTGAAAACGGACCGGCGAAAGAACCGTGTAATGACTGTCCAAGTTGCCGAAGCATTACGGATGGCTCCAATACCGACGTCATCGAATTTGACGCGGCGTCGAATTCCCGGGTGGAAGAGATGCGGGATATTATTGAGAAAGTTCGGTTCGCCCCGTCGAGTGCCCGCTTCAAAGTGTATATTATCGATGAGGTGCACATGCTTTCAAACTCGGCATTCAATGCGCTTTTGAAGACATTGGAAGAACCGCCTTCCCATGTTGTATTTATATTGGCGACAACCGAGCCCCATAAACTTCCATTGACGATCATTTCCAGATGTCAGCGTTTTGATTTCAAACCGATCACTTCCATTGAAATTATTGAACGGATGAAAACCGTGCTGGCTGATGCGGGAATCGAGTCGGATGACGGGGCCTTGAAAGTGATTGCCCAGGCCGCTTCGGGGGGCATGCGGGATGCGCTTAGCATGCTCGATCAAGTTGTCTCCTTTAGTGGCGATCGACTGACGGTCGAAGATGCCCTTCTCGTCACCGGGTCTATCGGGGAAGATATCTTCTATCAATTAGCAGAAGCACTTCTTGGAAGAGACGCAGGAACGGCCCTTTCCTTATTGGATCAATTGATCACGGAAGGAAAGGATGTCGCCCGGTTAGCCGAGGATTTGATCACATTTTTCCGTGACCTTCTTCTCCTTCGAACTGCCCCTGATTTGAAAGACTTGTTGGAATTAATAGCCGGGGATTCGCGCTTTGTGGAGCTGGCAAAGATATTTGACATGGATATCCTGTATGCATTCATCGATATTTTAGCGAAAACGCAGCAGGAAATGCGCTTTTCTAACCATGCGAAAGTGTACATCGAATCGGCGCTATTGAAAATGATCCATGTCAAGCATCAACCTGTTGTAGGCGGTGGGGCTAGCCATTCGGCAAGCGACCCGGCTTTGATGGAAAAGGTAGACATGTTGGAACGGACTGTTCAAGAATTACGTCAACAAATTGCAAACGGCAGCGGGGGGCAGCAACGTGCGGAAGAACGCCCTGCTCAGGTGCGAAAGAATGCGTCCAGGTCTTCCCAATCCTTCAAGATACCAGTCGGAAGAATCCATGAAGTGCTGAAAGCCGCAACGAAACAAGATATCGTAACCATTCGCCAAGAATGGGCCGGCATGATGCAGACGATGCAGAAATCGCATGCAGCTCTTCTGGAGGAAACAGAACCGGTTGCAGCATCCGAGAGTGCTTTTGTGCTAAAATTCAAGTATGAAATCCATTGCCTGATGGCGTCGGAAAATCCATCGCTTCGATCAGGCTTATCTGAGGCGCTTCGTTCACGAACGGGAAAGCCATATGAAGTGGTCTACGTCCCGGAAGAGGGCTGGTTGAAAGTAAGAGAAGATTTCATCCGAACGAACGGCCTTGGTAAGCAGCAAGCCCCGTCTTCTTCCGAGGAGGAACCGGTTGAAGAGGAATTGCTGTCATTTGTCAAAGAGGCGGAACAAGAAAATGCCGACCCGCTTGTTACGGAAGCGGTTAAAATGTTCGGCGAAGATTTCGTTCAAGTTTATGATGATTAACACAAAGGAGGAATTGAAATGCGTGGTATGGGCAATATGCAAGGCATGATGAAACAAATGCAGAAGATGCAAAAGAAAATGGCGGAAGCACAAGAAAAGTTAGGGGAAGAGCGTTTGGAAGGAGCAGCGGGGGGCGGAATGGTCAAAGTGATCGTATCCGGCCAGAAAGAGGTCGTTGAAGTGATCATCGATCCGTCCGTTGTCGATCCAGAAGATGTAGAAATGCTGCAAGATCTTGTCGTCATTGCAACAAACGAGGCAATGGCAAAAGCAGAAGAATTAGCGAACTCCACTATGGGTCAATTCACGAAAGGATTGAACCTTCCTGGAATGTTCTAGGAGGTAATAGGATGCACTATCCAGAACCGATTTCAAAACTGATTGATAGTTTTATGAAGTTGCCAGGCATCGGCCCGAAAACTGCGGGCCGGCTGGCATTTTTTGTGTTGGGAATGAAAGAAGACACTGTGTTGGATTTTGCTAAAGCGCTCGTGGATGCAAAACGGAATTTGCGCTTTTGCTCGGTATGCGGACATATTACGGACGTTGATCCGTGTCATATTTGCCAAGATTCACGACGGGACCGTTCGATGATTTGCGTCGTCCAAGATCCGAAAGACGTAATTGCCATGGAAAAAATGAGAGACTATAACGGCTTATACCACGTGTTACATGGAGCCATTTCCCCTATGGACGGAATCGGACCGGAAGATATTAATGTTCCTTCCCTATTAACTCGCCTGCAAGATGAAGAGGTGCAGGAATTGATACTGGCAACCAATCCTACTATTGAAGGGGAAGCGACCGCAATGTATATTTCCCGGCTTGTAAAGCCTTCCGGAATTACGACAACCCGGATCGCCCACGGGCTGCCGGTCGGAGGAGACTTGGAATATGCGGATGAAGTGACATTGTCAAAGGCACTGGAAGGTCGCCGGGAATTGTAAGGGGTGGCTTGGATGTTTGGCCGAAAGAGGAAATTGAAAAAAGAGTTCGATGAACAATTGCGTTCTCTCATGTTGGAGACGAAGGAAGAATGGGAAAACGCAAGGGAAATTGAGCGATATGTAAATGATTATGATCAAGAGATCATAGCTCACCGGAAAATAGCAGAGAGTAAACATTTCTATCTTTTCAAGGAAGCAAAAGTACGCCGACTGGGTAGAGACTGATATATCTGGATAGGGACGCATATACTGGACCAATCTTCGGAAAGGGGCGTTTCCCGTGAACGTTATCATTCTCGCGACTGTCGGCGTCGTACTTCTTCTACTATTAATGTTGGATAAAAAGCAAATTCAAAATGGGGCGGAACGGCTTTCGGTGTTTTGGTTCCGACTCGCGTTCGCTTTCTTACTATTGTTCGCCATGAATATCGCTGGTGGATTTATCGGGATTTATGTACCAGTAAATATCGCATCTGGACTGATATTAGCTATTTTAGGAATACCGGGATTCGTGTCCCTATGCACTTTAGCGGTATTTTTATAAAAGTAGAACGGCTACCGGTTAAATGCCAGGGGTAGCTGTTTTTCTTTTTCTGAAACGAAAAACGAAACAATTTTTAATTTAAGGGTTGCAATTTAAAAGACATCGGAGTATAGTAGTAAACGTTGCGCTTCACAAATAATGAAAACGACGAAAAAAGAA
>NZ_JBFEGI010000023.1:0-20603 GCF_047228905.1 Sporosarcina sp. 179-K 3D1 HS | reverse complement strand
CATACCGAACACGGAAGTTAAGCTCTTCAGCGCCGATGGTAGTCGGGGGCTTCCCCCTGTGAGAGTAGGACGTCGCCGGGCGAACAAGTCATTCCCAATGGGGAATGGCTTTTTTTGTTTTTTCCTTTACAGGAGTGTACTGATAGGGTGTGGGAAGAGGAAAATTAATTCAATGGAAGCTCTCTTTGTAGAACACCCTATGAAGGACTGGGAGATGATGAAAATTCCAAAATACGAACGCTCTCCCTGTCTTAAGAGCGGATTTCCAGGGTTATGATCGCTCGCGAAGATTTATGATCTCTTGCCCTGACTTATGATCGCTCGCGGAGATTTATGATCTCTTACGCTGAACTATGATCACTCGCAGAGAGTTATGATCGCTTGCAGAAACATAGGAGTGACTGATCGTAAGTAGATGTTAGCAACCTGCAAAGAAGTATAATCAGTAGACTTGATTACGGAATTCCAAAGCTATTACTCACAAAGCTACAGTCGTTTTCCTCCTCGTCTCAAAGGGTATACTACTCTATATGCCAATGTTACTAACATCCTCCAACAATTGATTGGAATGGAATCTCTTGAATTTAGCGAGGATTCCCTTTAGGATGAGAACTACATACGAAGGAGGTGGCTACAATACTAACAGTTCTTATCATTTTCTTAATTAACATTGTGTACGTGACCTTTTCCACAGTCCGTATGATTTTAACCTTAAAAGGGTATCGCTATATTGCAGCCTTGGTTAGTGTGTTTGAAGTCGTGATTTATGTCATTGGACTTGGGTTGGTTCTCGATAATCTAACGAAAATTGAAAACTTAGTAGCGTACGCGCTTGGATTTGGTTGCGGTATTATTATAGGTTCCAAAATAGAGGAGAAAATGGCTCTCGGCTATATCACGGTGAATGTCATTACGGCGGATGCCGATTCAGATTTACCGGGCCTCCTTCGAAAAGAGGGTTATGGTGTAACCCATTGGTCGGCAAATGGCTTAGATGGCAGTCGGTCTGCTATGCAAATTTTGACGCCTCGAAAATTCGAATTAAAACTGTATCAGACCATTAAAGACATAGACCCGAAAGCATTTATTAGTACGTATGAGACAAAAACGATTCATGGTGGTTTCTGGGTGAGATCGGTACGGAAAGGGAAATTGTTTAGATGACGAAGAAGAAAACGGTGTGGTTTGAAGTGGCAGCAGATGAAACGATTGAGGAATGCTTAGAACGTATGGCCTCCGAAGGGTACGTCGTGGCTGGTCGGAAGGAGGAACCGGTCTTTACTGAAGTGGATGGTGAGTATGTCCCTGTCCGACAACGTATTCAATTTAAAGGGATATTGAATAAGTGATATTATAAAAAGACGAACGATATAAAAATGACTCAAAATATCGTTCGTCTTTTGCGTTGACGGATGGTGTTTATCTTGCTAAAATGTGTAGTGTAATTAGATATCCCCATATATGCGAAGGAATTGGCCTTGGCGTTTCTACCAGGACACCGGAATGTCCGGACTATGCGGGAAGAGCAAACACTATCTTGGATTGATGACGGCGAGTGGCCTTTCTAAACAACTCGACGTATTCTTCAATGTCCTCGAACCTTGCTCTTCATGCATGTGAAGAGCAAGGTTCGGGGATATTTTAATATTAAGATTTAAAAAATTAAATATATTTATTGAAAAGGAGCAGATGAGAAGTGGAACCGAAAATCGGCGTGATCATGGGGAGCAAAAGTGATTGGGACACGATGAAACATGCGTGCGATGTACTCGATGAACTGAATGTTCCGTACGAGAAAAAAGTGGTTTCAGCACATCGGACACCGGATTTCATGTTCGAATATGCGGAGCAAGCTTACGACAGAGGATTACAGGTGATCATCGCAGGAGCTGGAGGCGCTGCTCATTTGCCCGGAATGGTTGCTTCAAAAACGCTACTACCTGTCATTGGCGTGCCGGTCCAATCTAAAGCATTAAATGGTATGGATTCCTTACTCTCCATCGTTCAAATGCCAGGCGGGGTTCCGGTGGCCACGATGGCAATCGGCAAGGCGGGAGCTACCAATGCGGGTCTGCTCGCTGCCCAGTTCCTCAGCGTTCATGATGAAGCATTGCAGAGCCGGATTGAAGCGCGTCGGAATGAAATGCGGAAAATTGCTCTAGAAAGTAGCGGTGAGTTAGTGTGAAAACCATTTTACCGGGACAAACGATCGGTATCATCGGTGGAGGCCAGTTAGGCAGGATGATGGGTTTGGCTGCAAAAGAGGCTGGATTCAAAATAGCAGTTCTTGACCCGACGATGGATTCCCCTTGCGGACAAATTGCGGATATACAAATTGTCGCTCCTTATAATGACGAAGCGGCGCTTGAAGAGTTGGGCGAAGTGAGCGATGTCATCACTTATGAATTTGAGAACATTGACTATGAAGGGTTAAAACGTCTTTCCGAGATAGCGCATGTTCCTCAAGGTGCTAACCTTGTCCGGATTACACAAAACCGGATTGCTGAGAAAGCGGAGATTCAACAAGCAGGAGCTCCGGTTGCTCCCTATATTGCCGCCCAATCGTTTGATGAATTAAAAAGCGCCATTGACACAATCGGTTTTCCTTGCATCGTCAAAACAGCGTTTGGCGGATATGACGGCAAAGGACAAGTGAAACTGGATTCCCTAAATCAGTTGCAAGAGGCGGAATCACTGTTTGCCCACTCGGCTTGCATTGCCGAAGCGTTCGTCCCATTTGTCAAAGAAATATCAGTCATCATTCAGCGGAATGCCGCAGGCGAATCGTATTGCCTACCGGTTGCGGAAAATATCCACCAGCACCATATCTTACATGAATCGATTGTGCCTGCCCGGGTCTCCTCAAATGTGATTGAGCAGGCGGAAGCGGCGGCACGGAAAATTGCAGACCATCTTCAGTTGGTCGGTACGCTGGCAGTGGAAATGTTCGTTTTGGAAAATGACGATATCCTCATTAACGAGTTGGCGCCAAGGCCTCATAACTCGGGCCATTATTCAATTGAAGCGTGCAACGTATCGCAGTTCCACCAGCATATCCGAGCCATTTGCGGTTGGCCGTTACGGAAGCCTAAACTATGGGCACCTTCCATCATGGTCAATGTCCTGGGTGAGCATGTTACGCCGCTGATTCGGGTCGTAAAAGAATATCCCGATTGGTCGGTCCATCTATATGGCAAAACGGAAGCAAAAGAGAAACGCAAGATGGGGCATATTACGATTATGACTGATGATATAGATAACACATTGCAAGAAATTATTGCCACAGGCATTTGGGCAGAATGAAGATTGTCCTTAGTAATAGCTTTACCCGATATTCAAGCGGTCTGTTGCGAATAGCGGACCTTCAAAACACTCTAATCTAATTCCATTTGGGAGGAACCAAACATGACGAAAGTAAACGTATACGTAACACTCCGTGAAAGTGTGGTAGATCCACAAGGAATTGCGGCGCAAGAAGCTCTTCACGCATTAGGTTTTGACGAAGTAGGCAAAGTTCGTGTAGGCAAGTTGATCGAACTTGAAGTGGAAGGGTCAAGTGAGGAGATCGAAGCGCGTGTCACTGAGATGTGCGAGAAGCTTCTGGTAAATAAAGTTATTGAAAACTACCGCTTTGAAATTGGGGAGGTTGCGGGCAAATGAAGTTCGCTATTTTAGTGCTTCCAGGCTTAAGTTGCGATGTGGACATGCATCATGCAGTCACAAAAGTGGTCGGTCAAGACGCAGATCTGGTCTGGCATTTGGATGCCGACCAAAAACTTGCGCAATATGATGCAGTCTTGATTCCCAGCGGCGCTTCCTATGGAGATTATCTCCGTCCTGGCGCGCTGGCCCAAGCTTCACCGGCTATCGAAAGCTTACAAGCTTTTGCGGCATCCGGGAAACCGGTATTGGGTGTCGGGAACGGGTTTCAAATTTTGGCGGAAGCTGGACTATTGCCGGGGGCGTTCCTTCAAAATAGTGGATTGAAATTTAGAACGGGCAAAGCCAAACTGGTGATTCAAAATAAAGTTTCTAAATTCACTACAGAATACGCAGAAGGTCAGGAAATCTCGATACCATTCGCGCACCAATATGGCAATTACTTTGTCGATGAAGAAACATTGACTGAACTGAAGCAGAATGACCGTATCGTTTTTACCTATGCGGAAGACAACAGCGATGGTAGCACGGACGCTATCGCGGGCGTTTTGAATGAACAGGGCAATGTTTTGGGGATGATGCCGCTGCCGGAACGGGCCGTAGAGGAAATCATCGGTGGAACAGATGGATACCCTTTATTTCAATCAATCTTGAAAAATTGGAGTGAAAACAATGTCAGCCATGCATGAACCAAACGCACAACAGATCAAAGAGGAAAAGTTGTATCGCCAGATGGGAATGACTGATGAGGAATTCGCAAGGGCGGAAGGCATCTTGGGACGCCTGCCGAACTATACGGAAACGGGTCTATTCTCTGCCATGTGGTCTGAACATTGTTCTTATAAAAGTTCAAAACCGGTCCTCCGGAAATTCCCGACGAAAGGTGAACGTGTTTTGCAAGGTCCGGGAGAAGGGGCTGGGATTGTCGATATCGGCGATAACCAAGCGGCTGTCTTTAAAATGGAGTCACATAACTCGCCTTCTGCGATCGAGCCTTTCATTGGCGCGGCGACAGGAGCGGGCGGTGTTCTTCGTGACGTCTTTTCCATGGGCGCCCGTCCAGTAGCTCTCGTCAACTCACTTCGTTTTGGGGATTTGACGGATGAGCGGGATCGCTATCTATTGGAAGAAGCGGTCGCGGGGATGGCTAGCTATGGGAACATTATCGGGATTCCGACAATTGCAGGCGAGGTGCAGTTTGATAATAGCTATTCCAAGCGTCCTCTCGTCAATGCGATGGCTGTCGGTTTATTGAACCATGAAGATATACAAAAAGGGGTCGCATCCGGAGTAGGTAACACTGTCATGTATGCTGGGGCAACAACGGGCCGTGATGGTATCCACGGGGCTACGATGTCATCAGTCGAAGTGTCAGTGGATGAAGAAGCCGATCTGCCGGTCATGCAGGCGGGGGATCCGTTCCTTGAGAAATTGGTCATGGAAGCTTGCTTGGAGCTTGTCAAATCGGATGCGCTGATCGGGATCCAAGACATGGGAGCAGCAGGTCTGACATCTTCCTCTGCAGAAATGGCTTCGAAGGCCGGCTATGGTGTGGAGCTGAACTTGGACCGGGTACCACAACGGGAACAAGGCATGACGCCTTATGAAATGATGTTATCCGAATCGCAAGAGCGGATGCTGATCGTCGTGAAAAAAGGTCGTGAACAAGAAATAATCGACCTTTTTGCCAAATATAATGTAAATGCTGTCGCAATCGGCCAAGTAACAGATGATAAAATGCTTCGCCTCCTACACAAAGGAGAAGTCGTGGCGGAAGTATCGGCTGACGCACTTGCTGAAGACGCACCTGTTTATCATAAAAAATCGGAAGAACCGGCATACTTTAAAGAATACCAGGCGATGGAAATGACAGAGCCGGTTGTAGAGGATTTGAAAGATACGCTCATCGAGTTATTGAAACGCCCAACAATCGCTTCAAAAGAATGGCTTTACAATCAGTTTGATACGCAAGCGGGACATAACACTGTCGTAGCACCGGGTTCTTCTGCCGGTATCATCCGTGTGGAAGGGACGTATAAAGGTCTCGCAATGACAGCGGATTGTAACTCCCGCTATGTATACTTAGATCCGGAAACAGGCGGGAAAATTGCAGTTGCGGAAGCAGCACGGAACTTAGTTTGCTCTGGTGCAGAACCGATTGCGATCACGGACTGCTTGAACTTCGGTAGCGCAGATAAGCCGGAAGTGTTCTGGCATCTTGAAAAATCAGCGGACGGCATTTCGGAAGCATGCTTGAAATTGAATGCCCCAGTAATCAGTGGGAACGTTTCTCTTTCCAACGAAGTCAACGGCGTGCCGGTCTATCCAACACCGACAATTGGTATGGTTGGGATCGTCCATGATCTATCGCAAGTGACGACGACAGTATTCAAAAACGCAGGGGATGCTATTTATTTGATTGGCGAGGCAGCGATGGAATTCGGCGGAAGCGAATTGCAGCAAATGCTCGAAGGGAAGATTTTCGGAAAAGCACCGGCAATCGATTTGGATGTGGAAGCGAAACGTCAGCAGGAATTGCTCGCTGCGATTCAAAATGAACTCGTTCAATCGGCGACAGATTTATCCGAAGGCGGACTTGCCGTGGCGTTGTGTGAAAAAGCGTTCGGTCCTGCAGGTCTCGGAGCGGAAGTGACCATTTCGGGTTCAGCAGTTACCGCTTTATTCAGCGAAACACAATCCCGTTTCCTAGTGACAGTGAAACAAGAGAACGCAGCGGCATTTGAAAAAACGGTGACGGATGCAGTCAAAATCGGTATCGTGACAGACAACGGAAGAATTGTGATTCAAGGCGAAAACAACGCTACATTGATCGACGGGACAGTGGAGGAATTCCGTTCCGCTTGGAAAGGGGCAATCCAATGCTTGCTGAACTCAGAGGCATAAACGAAGAGTGCGGCGTGTTTGGCATTTGGGGACATGAAGATGCGGCGCAGATTGCGTACTACGGTCTGCACGCGTTGCAGCACCGGGGCCAGGAAGGTGCCGGTATTGCTACGAAAAATGGAAAAGGACTTCAAGTCATTAAAGGCGAAGGTTTAGTGAATGAAGTGTTTTCTGGGAACAAACTGGATGGGTTGAAGGGGCATAGCGCAATCGGTCAAGTTCGCTATACGACGGAAGATGGACGTGGCATAGAAAATGTCCAGCCCCTTGTATTCCGTTCCACAACCGGAAGCATGGCCATCGCCCATAACGGGAACCTGGTAAACGCGCGTGACTTGAAGGAACACCTGGAGAAACAAGGAAGTATCTTTCAGACGACGTCAGATACGGAAGTACTCGCCCATTTGATCAAGAGAAGCAGCGGTTCGTTGACGCAGCGGGATCGCGTGAAAAAAGCATTGGCGATTTTAAAGGGCGCCTTTGCCTTTGTCTTACTAACGGAAGAAGGTCTCATGGTGGCGCAAGATCCGAACGGTTTGCGTCCGCTGTCCCTTGGGAAGTTAGGGGATTCATGGGTCGTTGCCTCGGAAACATGTGCGTTTGATATTATCGGTGCAGAACATGTCCGCTCGGTTGAGCCTGGAGAGTTGTTGATCATCAATAAAAATGGGCTGCAGTCGGAACGATTCGCTCCGGCGGCGGATCGGGCAATCTGTTCAATGGAGTATGTCTATTTCTCCAGACCCGACTCCGATATTGACAATATCAACATCCATATGGCGCGGAAGCGTTGTGGCAAGCAATTGGCCCGGGAAGTGCAGATTGATGCGGACGTTGTGACAGGGGTACCGGATTCCAGTATTTCCGCAGCGATCGGGTTTTCCGAAGAAAGCGGCATTCCGTACGAGTTGGGCCTCATTAAAAACCGGTATGTAGGCCGGACGTTCATTCAACCCTCTCAGGCTTTGCGGGAAAAAGGCGTGAAGATGAAATTGTCTCCGGTCCATCAAGTCGTCAATGGCAAGCGGGTCGTCATGGTCGACGATTCAATTGTACGTGGGACGACATCAAAACGGATCGTATCGTTGCTGAAAGAAGCGGGAGCTACGGAAGTGCACGTTGTCATCGCCTCCCCTCCACTCATCAGTCCATGTTACTACGGCGTGGATATCAGTTCGGATTCAGAATTAATTGCAACCGGACGTTCGGTTGAAGAAGTTCGGGAGTTAATCGGCGCGGATTCCTTGACGTTCTTGTCAATTGAAGGAATGTTGGAGTCAATGGGCCGTTCCCCGGAAATGAAAAATTGCGGGCAATGCCTGGCATGCTTTACAGGTGAATATCCGACGGACATCTATTCGGATACGGCCATGCCGCATGAAAAAGAAATCGTACGATAGGAGGCCTTTCCATGTCGAAGGCGTATGAAAAAGCTGGTGTCAATATTGAAGCAGGCTACGAGTCTGTTGAACGTATGAAATCACATGTGGCTCGGACCGCGAGAAAAGGGGTCGCGGGTACGTTTGGCGGATTCGGCGGCATGTTCGACCTTTCTGCACTTAATTTCAAAGAGCCGGTATTAATTTCGGGCACGGATGGTGTCGGGACGAAATTGAAGCTTGCATTCATGGCGGACAAGCACGATACGATCGGTATCGATTGTGTCGCGATGTGTGTCAATGATATCGTGGCGCAAGGGGCTGAACCGCTGTATTTCCTAGATTACATTGCGCTCGGAAAAGCGGTTCCGGAAAAGGTCGAGGCAATTGTCAAAGGGATTGCGGACGGCTGTGTCCAATCTGGTGCAGCGTTGATCGGCGGGGAAACGGCAGAAATGCCGGGTCTTTATGAAGTCGATGAGTACGACTTGGCTGGCTTCGCAGTCGGTGCTTGCGAAAAAAGTGATATCATCACTGGCGAAAAAGTGGCGGAAGGCGATGTTCTTGTTGGAATTGCATCGAGCGGAATCCATTCCAATGGCTATTCACTCGTACGAAAAATTGTCCTGGAAGAACAAGGCTATGAAATCGATCAGTATATCGCGGGGTATGAAGAGCTTGGTACAGTAGGCAATGCGCTGCTTCAGCCGACGAAAATCTATGCGAAACCTGTTTTACAAATGCACAAAGAATTGGATATCCATTCGATGGGCCATATTACAGGTGGAGGGTTCTTCGAGAACTTGCCACGTATGTTGGCGGATGGTTTCGGTGTGGAAATCAACCTTGGTTCTTGGCCCGTTTTGCCGATTTTCAAGATGTTAAAGGAAAAAGGCGACTTAACGGATAAAGATTTGTACAGCGTATTCAATATGGGAATTGGATTTGTTGTCGCCCTCCCTGAAGCGGATGCCGCAAGAGCTATTGAAATCGCAGCGGATCATGGCGAGCAGGCTTACTTGATCGGGCGCGTTGTGAAAGGTACGGGCGTCACGTTTAATGGTACTCATGACGGGAGCTTGGAAGCATGACTGTAAAAACAAAGATTGCCGTTTTCGCATCCGGAAGTGGCAGTAATTTTGCGGCAATCGAGGCAGCTTGCCGCAATGGGGAACTGAATGCGGAAATCGTCATGATGGTGACGGACAAGCCTGAAGCGTATGTGGTGGAACGCGCGGAAAAAGCTGGCGTCCCGATTGCGGGCTTCCGGCCGAAGGAATTCGGTTCGAAGCAAGATTATGAGGAAGCAGTTTTAGCTGTCCTGGAGGAAGCAGGCGCAGAATGGTTAGTATTGGCAGGTTATATGCGGATGATCGGCCCGGTTTTATTGGAGGCCTATCCGAACCGCATCGTCAATATCCATCCATCCTTGCTTCCTTCCTTCCCAGGCAAAGATGCCATCGGCCAAGCGATTGAAAAAGGAGTCAAAGTGACAGGTGTCACCGTCCATCTGGTGGATGAAGGGATGGATACCGGTCCGATTTTAGCGCAACGTGCAGTCGATGTAATTGACGGCGATACAGACAAAACGGCGGAAGCTATTCATGCAGTAGAGCATGATTTGTATAAAGAAACGCTGCAACAGTTATTTAACTAAGGGTTTGCAAGCAAATTAGGCTGCAGTGCAAGCAACTGGCTTGTGAATGCAAGCAAACACCAGGTGAGTGCTAGCAAACAATCCAGTTCTGCAAGCAAATCACCGATCTACCAGATTTGATGTGTTCATTACCAAAAACGGAGGGTTTATTCGTGAAAAAACGTGCATTGCTGAGTGTATCGGATAAAAGCGGCATATTGGAATTCGCCCAAGCGCTAGAAAGCCTTGGCTACGAATTATTATCGACAGGCGGAACGATGAAGCATTTGAAAGATAACGGTGTCGCGGTGACAGCGGTTGACGAAGTAACTGGTTTTCCGGAAATTATGGAAGGTCGCGTCAAAACGCTCAACCCGATGATCCATGGCGGGCTTCTGGCGAAACAAGACGATCCATTACACCAAGCGCAAATGGAAGAGCACGGTATCCGTCCAATCGATATCGTCTGCGTCAATCTGTATCCATTCAAAGAAACAATTTCTAAGCCTGATGTGTCTGTAGAGGACGCGATTGAAAACATTGATATCGGCGGTCCGGCTATGCTTCGTGCCTCTGCTAAAAACCATGTATACTTGACTGTCATCGTTGACGCAGTAGATTACGACCAAGTATTGGCTGAACTAAAAGCGGAAGGCAAAACGACACTCGAAACACGTCGCCGTCTTGCAGCGAAAGTGTTCCGTCACACGGCAGCGTACGATGCGCTCATTTCAGGCTATTTGACTGATCTTGCGGGCGAAGAATTCCCGGAACAAGTGACGTATACATACGAGCTGAAGCAACCCCTCCGTTATGGAGAGAACCCACATCAAAAAGCGGCTTTTTACAGTCGTCCACTTGGCTCGGATTTCTCAATCGCCTACGCGGAGCAACTGCACGGCAAAGAGCTTTCATATAATAACATTCAAGATGCCAATGCGGCTCTTCAGATCGTCAAAGAATTCGATGCACCGGCAGCGGTTGCGGTGAAACATATGAATCCATGCGGCGTTGGAACGGGAGAGACAATCTCTGAAGCGTTCAATAAAGCGTATGAAGCAGACCCGGTTTCCATTTTTGGCGGAATTGTCGCATTGAACCGTGAAGTGGATGCGGCTACTGCTGAACAATTATCTGGAATTTTCCTTGAAATTGTCATTGCTCCTTCTTTTACACCGGAAGCGATTGAACTGTTGACGGCGAAGAAGAATATCCGCTTATTGACGATTCCATTCGATCAAAATAAGAAAGACCAGTGGAATACGGTATCAGTGGAAGGCGGTCTGTTAATGCAGGAGCCGGACGCATTTGGATTCGCGGATGCGGATATTCGAGTCGCTACGGATCGTGAACCGACAGAAGAAGAGTGGGAAGCGTTGCGCCTTGGCTGGGCTGTCGTTAAGCACGTGAAATCCAATGCCATCGTCGTTTCCGATTCTCATATGACGCTAGGCGTCGGTGCGGGGCAAATGAACCGCGTCGGAGCAGCCAATATTGCATTGACACAGGCAGGGGAGCGTGCGAAAGGAGCAGCGCTTGCATCTGATGCGTTTTTCCCGATGGATGATACGGTCGAAGCGGCGGCACAGGCCGGCATTACTGCAATCATCCAGCCGGGCGGGTCTGTGAAAGATGAAGACTCGATCAAGAAAGCGAATGAATACGGCATCGCCATGGTCTTTACTGGTGTTCGCCATTTTAAACACTAAGGGGGAAATCAAGTGAAAGTACTCGTTATTGGTAGCGGCGGTCGTGAACATGCGATTGCCCGCCAGTTCAATCAATCTCCTTCTGTGGAGAAGGTCTTTGTCGCTCCGGGTAATGACGGTATGCGCGAAGATGCTGAAATCGTCTCGATCCAGGCGACCGATTTCGAAGCTCTAGCGATATTCGCTAAGGATAACGGCATCGACTTGACATTTGTCGGGCCCGAGCAACCATTGGCGGAAGGGATCGTCGACTACTTTGCAGAACAAGGCTTAACTGCTTTCGGCCCAACCAAAGCAGCGGCTCTTATTGAAGGGAGCAAGTCATTCGCGAAAGAATTGATGGTCAAATACAATATTCCGACCGCAGGGTACGGTACTTTTACCGATGCAGAAGAAGCAAAAGCGTTTATTCGCAAGCAAGGCGCACCGATCGTCGTTAAGGCGGACGGACTGGCTGCAGGGAAAGGCGTCATCGTCGCAACTACGCTGGAAGAGGCACTGCATGCGGTGGACGATATGATTGGCAATCAAAAATTCGGAGAGTCCTCTTCGAAGGTCGTCATCGAGGAGTTTTTGGACGGCGAGGAATTTTCCTATATGTCATTCGTCCATGATGGGCAAATCTATCCGATGGTCATCGCACAAGATCATAAGCGTGCGTATGATGGAGACAGAGGTCCTAACACAGGTGGGATGGGGGCTTATTCTCCAGTTCCACAAATTTCGGATAGTGTCGTGCAAGAGGCATATGATAAAGTGGTCGTACCGACAGTTGAAGCGATGGCGGCGGAAGGAACTCCGTTTACCGGGATCCTATATGCTGGTTTGATTCTGACGGAGGAAGGGCCGAAAGTAATCGAATTCAACGCTCGCTTTGGCGATCCGGAGACTCAAATCGTCTTGCCGCGGATGGCATCCGATTTCGGTGAGTTCATGACAGCCCTCATGGCAGGAAAACCGTATGACTTGAAATGGCATGACGAGGCAATGCTAGGCGTCGTCGTCGCAGCGGACGGCTACCCAGGCGATGTCGTAAAAGGCAACCTATTGCCGGATTTAAATGGGTTGCGTTCCCAAGGACTGGAGATCTTCCACGCTGGGACGAAAGCGGAAGGTGATCGCTATGTCGGCAACGGCGGCCGCGTCCTGTTAATTGCCGCGCAAGCGGATTCGCTGAAAGAAGCGCAAGAAAAGGTATACGCCGGACTCTCCCAACTGAAATGGGACGGTTTCTTCTACCGGACGGATATCGGCTGGCGGACGTTTGAATAAAGAAAAAGACCATTCTGCGTAAAGTAGAATGGTCTTGTCGTATTAAGTGAAGGATTAGCTTCCTAGTAGTATCTGAGATTACCGCCAATCCGCTTAGTTGTCCAAAGAACCGTCACATCTTCGACGAATATGAAAAGTTGTCGGACCAACGCCCGTGTCCCCAATTTTATTCAACTACTCCGGTGCTTTTCAGTTCTATCTTCACTTTGACATTGAATTTGATTTCGGGATAAATGCGCTCCCATTCATCCGCAATGTCTTTTCGCGATAATCTTGTCGCACGATAACGCAAGCCGAACCCGAATGGATCGAAATTGTTTTCTTGGAGTTTTGTCAAGAGCCCCTCGACTTTTTTTTTGATCTCTTTTGCCGCTATTTTATCGTATTTTTCTAAGTTTCTATTATCCAAACGCTTACTGGCTTCCCCGACCACACCGACTTTCGTGATGTTCATATCGATTCGCGGATTACCTTGGTCAAGGACGATTTTATAATTCATTTTAATTTGATCGAAGTTCATTATCATTACGAGGTCATCTTTTTCAATTTTATAACTGAACCCGTAAGCTTTATGCACAAGGGAATTGAAATACTTTGTTTCCTCCCGTGTCAATTCCAGAGGTTGCACTCCCCAATTGAGAATAATCGATTTATCAATGACGAATTCGTCGTTTTCTTCATCTATGCCGATGATTGGCATGATTGTATCCATCCCTTTTCCTAAAACCTCCCGTCTGAACTCAAATAGAAATGTTGTCACGACGAAGGGGCTTTCCGTTCCAGTATTGTCGAAATAGTTATATAAAGCGATCGATGCAGGAGTTTCAATTGCTGGTTCAAAGGAAATAACCTCTTCGGCAGTCTTATCAGCTACAGCGACATAGGAAATCATTTGGATATCCCCGCGCCTTGTGAAAAAGTCCATGAATGTATCTAAATCCTTGTCCAGCAATTCCCTGTGCATAATAATGATTTTACTATGTCCAAAATCCAATACTTTATCGACACGGGTTTCCATATCGTGGATTGCTTCTGCAATTGATTCAGCGTCATGCGATATATAGAAATAAGGCGGGGATGTTGCTTGTTTGACGTCTCCGACATGCTTTGCCAACTTCAATGTCACCCTGAAACCGTTCCTCACTTTTTCCGAGGGATCAATACCGAATCCAATGACAAATACCCTCTTGTCGATATCTTTGAATGCACATCCGGCTTGTAGAAGCAAGGAGAGCAAAAGGATGGAGGCAAGGCCCCCTTTTATAATTTTTTGCTTTCCCGCCATTTGGATGCAGCCCCTTTCTTCGCTAAAAGTAAACAACCGACTAGCAAAATCAGCATGACTGGCAAAACGATGTCATCGTACATTTCAACTGTTCTATAAAGTCCTTCCACTGTCATCGTTCTAGTTAGGATCATTGCAACAACCCAATAGAAGACGATGAATAAAGGAAGGGTCAAATTAAACGATTTCCATTTGAACCGCTTGAAATGAAAGACGCTTGAAAGCAATTGGATTGAAATATGCCAATGCATGATGATACTGACGACGCCGAGGGCCAAAAAGGCGCCAATAAATATAAAGACGATCCTTTCAATGACCCCAAATTTCATACGGATGGAATCACTCGTCATAATCCACGGATACAATGCATTATCGAGAGAGTCGAACCCCCCAAAACCGATTGGAAGGAAATAAGTCGTCGCAAGGATGTACGTGCAAGTAAGTGTCAGAAGAGCCATGCCTTTAGGTGTCGGCTTTTTCAGTGTTGTGAAAAATCGATTGAATATCACTAAGTTTGCAGTTCCTACGACGATAAAGAGCGAAGATGTAAAAGCCCCATAATCCGGCAACTGATTAACCTGCATGAGAGCGATTCGTATATAATCCCAATTCAGAGTGGGACTTAGATAGCCCTTTATTTGAACGAATACGATAAACGGGACAACGAGAATAAAAATAATTTCACTCATATATAAAATGTTTTTCGTTACCATTAAGACCCCATACGTGACGACAAGGGCAAAAGTCAACACAATCGTGTAGATGGACATTTCAGGCGTCAGAAAGCGGATAATGATAAATGTGTAAATCATAAGTGTGAAGAGACCTGCGAAATACCACGCTGCACCCATAAAAAGAAGAACTGGTGTTGCGACCCATTTGGGAGTGTACGCTTTCAAAATCTCGGGCAAGCCTTGGCCGGGGAAACGGCTAAAAAGAATCACGAGGAAATAGGTCAACGAAATTCCGAAAATAAGCGCAAGACCCATGGAAATGATTGTCCCGCTGTCGCTTCCAGAGATTAGGATTCTTGGCGTAATAGAAACCATATTTGTCAGGGTATTAATCAGAATCAAGTAAAAAAGGAAACGGCTCATTTATTGTCCATCCCCAATTCAGCATTCTTGCCCTTCCATGGAATCCGCAAATACGGTTCGCCCATGCTATCCTTGTTTGCTAAAAACATGATGATTCCAATGAAACCGATCAGTAATCCAACCAATCCGAAAAGCGTAGTGTAAATAATCAATAGAAACCTTACGACTCGAACTGCAAAGCTCATTTCATTGATAGGAATGACGAATGTGGAAATGGCGACAGCTGAAATAATAATGACCATAATTGTTGAGGTCAATGCTGCTTCCGTCGCTGCCGTCCCTAATATAAGCCCGCCGACAGTCGTCGCGGTGCCGCTAACCGCTTTCGGCAATCGCATGCTCGCTTCTGTCAATAATTCCATGAAAAAGATCATGAAAATAACTTCGATAAACGAAGGATAAGGCACACCGATCCTACTTCCTGCAACGGTTAGGGCCAGCTCAATCCGAAGAATCTCGGGGTTATACGACGTCATCGCTATATATAAACTAGGAAGTACAATACATGTGAATAAACCTAAATACCTTAACATAATCGTAAAACCTGATACGACAGAGACGTGGTAATTGTCTTCCATCGATGACATGAAATCAAAAAAGACGATAGGTGCAACGATGACATTCGGACTTCCGTCAATTGCGATGATAACCTTCCCGGCGACCAAATTGTAGACGATGCGATCAGGACGCTCTGTTACCATCGTCGTCGGAAAAAGGGTCAACTTGCTCTTGTTAAGGAAGTGTTGGAGATCCTCCACAGATTCGAATAAAGGGTTATTGATCCCCTCCAGCTCCGCTCTGATTTTCTTTAACATACACGGATCGCTTCGATCACTGTCGTAGAGCAAAACGATTGGACGGTTGGATGTATCATTCTTTATAATTTCCTCGACTTTTAAAGAAGAATTACGGTATCGCTGCCTGATCAAATTGATTGTCGTTTCAATGTCCTCGCTTAATCCTTTCTGCGGCCCATGAATCGTCGGTTCCATTACAGTCTCCTGAACCTCATCATTCTTAACGAGGCGGATATCCAATAAAAAAGTACGATCACCAATCGCAATCAGGACGAAACCTGAACTAAGCATAATGAGTAGTTTATCTTTATCCGGAATATCTGTTCGATTCGGCAAAGATTGGATATACGATGCAAAGTCTTCTTCCGATGCCATTTCAAAAAATGGCCTGATGACCGTTTGTTGGAGCTTATCGCCGTCCACGACCGATTTTACATAGAATAGGAAGGCGGTATGATCTTTTATTTGAAGAGGCGTATTAACGATATCACTCGAAGGATCGAATATGGTCGATAGTTCCTTGAATAAAGGAGGGGACCCCGGAGGCCCACAGCCCTCCTGTTTTTCAGTCATTTGCAACTCTCCCTTCATGTGATGCGCAGAAAAAAGTTTGTCTTTAGCGTCCCCGAAAATGGGGAAATGATACATTTTCGAATTTGAAGAGATAACAAAACACCCCGGTTCAATTGATGAATCGGGGTGTTGTTCTATGAATATTCAATTGGGTTCAACTACCTAATCAATGCGCTTTGCAAATCCAGCCGCCGAACATATTCGTAGAAAAGAACTTGGCGATATTCTGGAATCCGGCCTCCTCCAGCAAACTAACAATTTTGTCTTCCGGGAGGAATGAAAGGCTACGGACCGTTTTCTCCATTTCATCCACTTCTTCTTGCGTCAGCTTGGTTGAGTCAAGCCAATAAGCCTTCCATAATGCGAACAATTCATCGAAGGCCGAGGCATCAGGGTCACCGTACATGGCCGCCAGGACGAACGGCGCGCCCTTTGGCAGATGCTGACGGATTTTCTTTAATAAATGAAGTTTATCTGCATCTTCCCGGATAAAATGCAGTACAAGCAAACAGGTGGCAGCATCGAAAGTTTGGCCCGAATCCACATCATCGACGGTACCTTCCACGAAACCAACACGATCGGCCATCTGTGCATCTTCCGCTTTCATCCGAGCTAGCTTCAGCATAGATGCAGCAGGGTCGACAGCGGTGAAAGTCCAACCCGGATTGCTTGGTCCGAGGGCAGTCAGCTCATTTCCCCCGCCGGCACCGACGAGCAGTAGGCGGGCTTGCGGACTGCAATGGGACCGGAGGAATGCTTGGACAAGCCGGAGCATAGCATCGTAGGAAGGGAGAGTCCGCCGTATACCTTTGTCATATTCATCCGCCATTTCTTTATCAAACGTCATTTTTTCCGTCATCTAATCAAATCCCATCTATGTAGTGTATAAGTGTACTTTCCACAAAACTTAGAAGATTCCTTTCGATCTGAAGAACCAGTTCAAATTCACCTAATAATCTATTTTTCTTATGCGCGCTATGCTACGATTATGAGCAGGGGAATGTTACATAGAAAGGAAGAAATGGTTATGTGGGAAATGAATGAAGTACAGCAACAATTGCGTATTATCAATGGTAAGCAAGCGCCCGAACTGCTTATTACCAATGCGACTTACTTGCATTCCATCTATAAAAAATGGGTGGAAGGGAACATTTGGATTTCGGGAAATCGAATTATTTATGCAGGAAAGGATATGCCTGCCATTACGGAAGGGACGGAAATCGTCGATGCGGCAGGCAAAAAAATCGTGCCTGGGTATATCGAGCCGCATGTCCACCCTTTCCTCTTATATAATGCTGAAACATTGGCCGATTATGCAGCCAGTAGAGGAACGACGACATTCATTGCGGATAATCTCATGTTTTTCCTGACACTTAGTAATGAAACATCTTTTACAATTCTAGATCAGTTTGCGAACCTGCCCTATTCGTTTTACTGGTGGACGCGTTTTGATTCCCAGACGGCCCATCAACGGGAAAAGGAATTATTTAAGCCTGAATCTGTTGCGGAGTGGCTAAAACGGCCGGATATCCGGATGGGTGGCGAGCTGACGGCCTGGCCACGTCTTGTAGCGGGTGACTCGGATATGTTTACTTCGCTTACTGCGGCAAAAGCGGCGGGCGTTAAAATTGAAGGTCATTTTCCAGGCGCATCGGACAAGACGTTGGCCCGGATGAAACTACTCGGAGCCGATGGAGACCATGAAGCGATGACCGTGGAGGAAGTGGAAGCGCGGTTGCTGCATGGTTATGGTGTCACGCTTCGTCATTCCTCGATCCGACCGGATTTGCCGGATCTGCTCAAAGGTTTGGTTGAAAGAGGGCATGATGTGTTCGACCATTTGATGATGACGACGGATGGGGCGACACCTTCGTTTTATAGCGACGGCGTGATGGATAAATGTATCCAAGTGGCGCTGGATGCCGGTGTGCCGCCGATTGACGCTTATCAAATGGCTTCTTATAATATAGCCCGCTATTATGATATGGCCGATTTGCATGGCATCATTGCGACGGGACGCTACGCGTCGCTTAATATATTGGAGGATGAATACAACCCTGTTCCGACCGATGTCTTGTCAAAAGGGAATTGGTTGAGACGAAATGGTGAATCTTCCGGGACGCTTGGCGCGGTCGATTGGTCGGCGGTACCGGCATTTGCTCCGCTATTTGAACTTGAAGAATCAGATTTCCGGTTCGATAGTCCGATTGGAATAGAAATGGTGAATGATGTCATCACCAAACCGTATGAGGTCACGGTTGACACGACAGGGAATACGTTATCGGAAGATCATGATGAAAGCTTTGTCATGCTCATCGACCGCTTTGGGGAATGGCGGGTCAATGCGATAATTAAAGGCTTTGCAACGAAAGTCCAAGGGCTGGCCTCCTCCTTCTCCAATACAGGAGATATCATCTTGATCGGAAAAGACAAAAGAGAAATGCTTCGGGCATTCGACGAGATGAAACGGATTAGAGGAGGAATGGTCCTGACCGAAAATGGGACCACGGTAGCGACCATCCCATTGCCATTGGGCGGAGGCGGATCGTTGGAGCCATTGGACATTTTGATAGGACAGCAAGTTGATCTTGTCGAAGCACTTGCTGCAAGGGGATATGAATATGGTGATGTCGTCTATACGTTTCTATTCCTGCAGTCCACACATTTGCCTTATATCCGTATTACCCAATTGGGTTTATATGATGTTATGAAAAATGAAGTGCTCGTTCCATTCACGAAAAGATAGGGGAGAAGATATGAGAGGGAAAATGAGAGCATGGTTCACCCTTTTGGTGGCCGTCCTGTTGCTGTGTGCAGCGTGTTCAAAAAAAGAGAAAGTGGAGGCGGAGGCGATTCCGCTTCCATCGCCTAGCGAAGAAATCGTGGAAGAAGTAGAACCGATTCCGAAGTATCAACAACCTTTTACAGGCGTCTTGTCAGACACTGAAACGACGCGTCGTCCGGTGCTCGCGACCATTAATAATCATCCATTGGCTCGACCGCAGTCGGGTATCAGTCAAGCGGATATCGTCTATGAAATGGCGGCTGAAGGCAACGTGACGAGATTTTTGGCTTTATTCCAAAGTGAATTGCCGGGAGAAATTGGTCCGGTCCGGAGTGCCCGGGATTATTTCGTGCATATTGCCAAAGGGCTCGATGCGTTTTATGTAGCACATGGGTATAGTCCGGACGCCCAGAAGTTGCTGCAAAACCGGGTAGTCGACAATATTAACGGCATGCAGTACGATGGGGTTTTATTTCAGCGTTCAAAAGAGAGAAGGGCGCCTCATAATTCGTATATCAGTGGAGATAATGTGTTAGCGGGCGCTGAAAAAGTGAATGCTTCCATGGAAATCGGGAAGACGCCGTCCCTCTCTTTCCATGAATCGATTGAAAGTGCTAAAATAGGAGATATGGCGTCGTCCATCACTGTCCGTTATGGAACAGATTCCAACTTTACAAGCGTCTATACATATGACGCGGATAAAGGGACATATGAACGGACCGCGAATGGCATATTGACGGTTGACAAAGCAGATGGACAAAAAGTGGAGCTGTCCAACATTCTCGTATTTGAAGCGGCGCATCGGACCATTGATAATATCGGACGGCAAGCGATTGATATTGACTCGGGCGGCCGAGCCTTATTGTTTCACGCTGGCATCGTAAAAGAGATTGAATGGAAGAATGAAGACGGGTTCCTCCTGCCCATCGACAATGGCTTGTCGGCTAAATTGATACCGGGGAAATCTTGGATTCATATCGTTGCATCGAATCCAGGCATGGCCACGTCCGTCACTTATACGCCGTAACTGAAATCATGTGAAGAGAGGGATTCCTTCTATGCAAATCGATAAGATCCGCAGCGATCAGACGGATCAATTGTTCAAGGCGATCCTTGAATTGAAAGACCTCGATGAATGTTATCATTTCTTTGATGATTTGTTTACAATCGGTGAACTCCAATCGCTTGCTCAGCGGTTGGAAGTGGCCCGGATGTTGAAATTAAAGAAGACGTACGACACGATTCAAAACGAAACGGGAGCGAGCACCGCAACCATCTCCCGGATCCGCCGTTGCGTCGACTACGGGTCAGGCGGCTACGCAAAAGTATTGGCTCGCCTGTATCCGGAACTGGAAGACGAAAAAGAAGGTACGGAATAATGGAAAACCGGACGGCGCTTGCTGTCCGGTTTTTTGCGGGGTAAGCGCTGATAACTTCGTGCAAGCGCTGATAACTTCGCGCTGGCGCTCATAACTCTGCGCAAGCGCTGATAACTTCGTGCCGGCG
>NZ_JBFEGI010000022.1:0-21495 GCF_047228905.1 Sporosarcina sp. 179-K 3D1 HS | reverse complement strand
AACACGGAAGTTAAGCTCTTCAGCGCCGATGGTAGTCGGGGGCTTCCCCCTGTGAGAGTAGGACGTCGCCAGGCGGATAGGTCATTCCCAATGGGGGATGGCTTTTTTTGTTTGTTTTTTTCTGTTCAAGGGGTTAGTTGGCTGCGGTTGAGTGGAAATTATGGCTATTTCCGGTGAGTTAAGAGGATGTATGATCGCTTGCGTGGGAATATGAGCGGTCCCGGGAAGTTATGATCGCTTGCATGGAAATATGGGCGGTCTCGGGAAGTTATGATCGCTTGCATGGAAGTATGGGCGGTTTCGGATAGTTATGATCGCTTGCATGGAAATATGAGCGGTTTCGGATAGTTATGATCGCTTGCATGGAAATATGGGCGGTCCCGGATAGTTATGATCGCCTACGTGGAAATATGAGCGGCCCGGGAAATTATCACATCGCTGCATAAGGACATGAGCGATGAAATTTCCCATTTATCAATCCCATATAGCCCCCTCCTCTCCATCCTCATATCCTCTTGCCCCTCCTCGTAATATGAGAGAGACTGTTCACATGCAGAATCTCATGAAAATGGGGTATATTGGGTATGGAGGTGAGTAGATGATAGTCGCAGTACGGAACGTGATCATCCGTTTTTTTAATGAGCGTTTTTTCGATCAGGCTGCACAAACAGCGTATTATTTGTTGTTGGCTATTTTTCCGTTCCTTCTGTTTCTTCTCTCCCTCCTTAGTTTGCTCCCTGTAAATGAAGAAATGATCTTAACCTTCCTCAGTCCATTTGTACCGGTGGAGGCATTTAATTTAATTGAGGCGAATATAAGTGTCATCCTTCGTAAAAGGCAAGGGCATCTCGTCTATACAAGTCTCCTTTTGGCATTTTGGATTTCTTCTGTTGCCGTCCAATCATTGGCTCGCTCCCTTGATCTGGCGAATGGCTCTTTCCGTCGCTATGCTTTTTGGAAAGTGCTTATCCGGGATTTGGGCATCACTTTTTTGTTCATGCTGGTCATTTCGTTATCGCTGTTTCTCCCGCTCATTGAAAAGGCACTTCATGAACTGGTGATGTATTATGATACGATTGAACAATGGCAAGGTTGGATGTATGTGTGGCCGAGGATCCGATGGGGGCTAGGCACCGTTTTCTTGTTCCTGTTCTTCATGCTGTTCTATAAAGTCGTACCCACCCACAAAGTGAAATGGAAGCAGACACTTCCGGGCACGATCTTTTCTACATTCGGTTGGCAGTTATTCTCCATCGTGTTTGGAGAGTATGTAACCAATGTGGATTATACCCGGCTCTATGGCCAGCTTTCAGGTATTATTTCACTTGTCATTTGGTTCTATATGACGGCGGTGATTTTGCTGATCTCCGGTTTGTTGAATGCAGAATTTCGAAAGAGAGGTCGTTTGGTTTGAATAAAATACTTGTAGTAGACGACGATCCAAATATTTTAGAACTCGTAAATATTCATTTGGCGCAGGCGGGATATTCAGTTATGAAGGCGTCCAATGGGGAAGAAGCGTTACAACTTGCAGAAACCGAACTCCCCGATTTGGCGGTCGTTGATGTCATGATGCCGGGGATGGATGGCTATACATTGACCCAAAGACTACGGGAGGAAGATCTCCCGGTTTTATTATTGACCGCAAAAGGCGAATTGGAGGATAAAGAGCGTGGATTTCTAGCAGGATCGGATGATTATGTAGTTAAACCGTTCGAACCGAAAGAGCTGCTGTTCCGGATACATGCGATTTTGCGCCGGTATGACAAGGTGGTCGATGCTATAATCCAGGCCGGTCCGCTGAAGATCAATCGACAAAGCTACGAAGTGTCCGTCGGGAATAAAGTATTGCTTCTTCCTTTAAAAGAATTTGAGCTGCTTTCGGTCTTAGCGTCCCGTCCCAATCAAGTCTTTTCCCGCGACATCTTATTGGAGCGAGTGTGGGGCTATGACTATGAAGGAGACGAACAAACGCTTAACGTCCATATCAAACGCCTACGGGATAAGTTGGAGAAGCTGGCGGATGAGGTCCAAATCGCTACGGTCCGTGGAGTTGGGTATAAACTTGAGGTTTCATCGTGAGATCACTCTACGGTAAATTCCTATCTTTTACGATCGGCATCATGATGACCAGTGTGCTGATCGCATTCCTTGCGGTAAATACATATTATCACCACCAACTAAAAGGCGAAAATGATGCAAAGAATATGGAAATTGCGGAAAGTATCGCTTCTTATATTGGAACAACTGAGGGAGTGCATCTCGACAATTATTTGGAAACTCTCTCCGCCGCAGGTTATAAGCTTTTTCTTGTCAATGAAGAACAAGAAGTAAAACGATTTGGAGCACCGTTCCGTGACGAAAACCTACCGCAATCGGCAATCAATCAAGTATTGGGTGGGAAGCCTTTTCACGGAATGCGAGATTTAAAGACCGAAACCTTTGTTACCGGCTTTTTTTCGGATGAATTGGCCAATACAGTCGGTGTTCCGTTTACGTATGAAGGGATCGCCTATGCGCTTTTTCTTCGCCCTGATATCAAGCTGCTATTCACCGAGGTGCATACACTATTAGGTGGGATGGTTATAGTTATGGCGATTGTCAGTTTGCTCTCCATGTTGATTGTTGCGAAAAAATTGATCGAGCCTATAACAAAACTGACCGAAGCGACCCAAATGGTAGGGGAAGAGCAGTTTTCGGGAGTTGTTGAAATTCATCGCCGGGATGAAATCGGTCAGCTGGCGCAAAGTTTTCAACGAATGACAGAACGACTGGGGGAGAATGACCGGATCCGTAAAGAATTTATCAGTGATGTATCGCATGATTTTCAGACGCCTTTATTAAATATTAAAGGGTATTCCGAGCTTCTTCTAAATCAAGAGCTACCAGTCGGGGAGCGTGTCAGTTATGCAAAAGTAATTCAATCGGAGACAGAGCGTTTGTCTTCATTGACCAAACAATTATTGCTACTCACATCCCTAGACCAATTGACGTCGCCGCTAAAGTTGAAACCTTTCCGGCTAGATAATCAATTTAAAGAAGTCATCCGAAAATCCAGATGGCTGCTCCAAGAGAAGGGAATCTCGCTCTCAATGGACATCGATCAAGTGGAATATAGGGGCGATCCCGCATTCCTCGAAAAAGTATGGGAAAACTTGCTGTCCAACGCTTTGAAATATACAGGAGACGGAGGCGCTGTGGACATAGAGCTGACAGATGGACAGGATGCTGTGCGGGTTTCCGTCCATGACACGGGAATCGGCATGAAGGAAGAGGATATAGAGCGTATCTTTGACCGCTTCTTTCGAGCCGATCATTCCAGGACGAAGGAAGTTGGGGGGACCGGCCTTGGCCTTTCGATTGTCCATCAAGTGGTCAAACTCCATGGCGGATCAATCGATGTAATAAGCGAGGAGGGCATCGGTACGACAATCATCGTCGAGTTGCCAAAGTTGTAACAGGCAGTTAATGTTCCGTTCATCTTGGGTGTTTAAGATATAGATATAACTTAAATAACTAGGAGGAATTTAACATGCAGGAAAAATGGAGTTTGCGATTAATTCGCATTGCTGCAATCTTTGGTTTGATTGGTACGGTGCTCGGATCTCATATGGCGGGAGCCGGTTCGTATGCGTTCCGTCCGATCCATGCCCATATTTTGTTGGTCGGTTGGTTATCTGTGTTCGCATGGGGTGTGTTTTATAGGGTGTATAAAGTGCGTGCCAAAAAATTGATCACGGCCCATGGTTGGACGGCAATTATCGGCTCCATCGGCTTGACTGCCGGAATGTGGCTCCAATTCATGAAGCCATTCGGGGTGAATCCGACACTAGCCCTGATCCTGTACATTGTAGGTGGTACAATTTTGCTAATCAGTTTTGCCTTATTTGTGTTAGTGACATTTCTCACTGAAAAAGAAGGGAAACGGTGATGGCGAAGAGTAAACGATTTTGGTGGATCTCTTTTGGGATCTGGGTTTTATTGGCGGTCCTCTTATCAGGTTTCGCACCAGGCGCGAACGAATTCGTCGTTGCGAATAAAGATGCCGGATTGCCGGAAGATGCGGAGTCCATCATCGCGGATCGGCAGCTCGAGAAATACTTCCCGCAAGACGGCGGACTTCCATTATTCGCCGTTTTCCACAACGTGGACGGCTTGACTGATAAGGATACGCTGCAATTTGCAGAAGCGTTGGAGGCATTGCAAGCAAATCCCGAATTTGACGACGTGGAAATCCTCCCCTTGACGGAACTGCCTCCACAAGTGAGAGCGACGTTCCTTTCAGAGGACGCCAAGACTTTCTTCGCGCCACTTACCTTGCCGGTAACTCTCGAAGGCAATGATTTACATGATCTTGTCGTGAAAATTAAGGAAGAAGTGACCGTCTCGGATGAGGTGGAACTGTCCTGGACCGGACCGGCGGGTATTGCGGCGGATGCGGTCGAATTATTTAGTCGGGCGGATGTCGTCCTGCTACTCTCGACAGTCGGCTTGATCCTGGTTCTTCTTCTGCTCATCTATCGATCGCCTTTGCTGACATTCATCCCGTTGATCGGAGCGGCGATCGTATATGCTGTCGTCGATCGGGTCATCGGATTAGCGACGGAGGCCGGCTGGTTTGCGATTGACAGTCAGGCCGTCTCTATCATGACAATTTTATTGTTTGCTGTTGTCACGGACTATTCATTGCTCATCTTTTCCCGTTATCGCGAAGAGCTGAAACGGCATGAATCGACCCATGCTGCGATGCGTGAGACGATGCGCCACGTAAGAGAACCGATTTTCTTCAGCGGCAGCACGATCGTTCTCGGCGTCGCTACGCTTTTCTTTGCCCTCTATGAACCATACGGGAATTTCGCACCAGCGTTTGCCATTGCGGCTGCTGCCATGCTTATCGCTGGGCTGACGTTGCTGCCGGCATTGTTTGCCTTAATCGGTAGAAAATCGTTCTGGCCGGTCATTCCGAAGGTTGGAGATGCACAAGAGGAGAAGAAATCGGTTTGGGGTAAAATTGCGGAACAAGTGACGAAACGGCCACTCTTTTTCTTGGTCCCGATTGGATTATTACTCGTTTTCGGTACCTGGAACATTACCAATTTGAAAGAGTCGTATGACTTGATCGAATCCTTCCCGGAAGATTTGTCCTCCCGTGTCGGCTATGAACGCCTTGGCGAATCCTTTTCAGAAGGAAGCTTGGCTCCAGGAACCTTGCTCATTGTGTCCGGCCAAGAGTTAAGCATGGAAGAGACGATGGCAGCAATTGAGAAGTTAAAAGAAATTCCGGGAGTGGACAGCATATCTGCCCAAGGCAATCCAGCGTCGGAGGACGGAAAGAATGCTAAATTCTCTATAGTTTTCGAAGGAAATCCATATGATCCGACCGCGTTTGCCGCGGTGAATGAACTGCGGGCACAAGGAGAAACCATCCTTCAAGAGGCTGGCCTTGCTGACGCCCAGCTTTTCATTGCGGGTGAAAGTGCGAAGAATGCGGATCTCCAGGAGATTAATAAACGGGATTCGATTGTCGTCATGAGCATTATGACGGTGTTAATTTCCATCATGCTTGGATTGCAGACGCGTTCCATCGTGGCCCCGATTTATATGATGGGGACGATTCTCTTATCATATGGCGCAACGCTTGGACTATCGATTTTCCTATTCGATGTCTTCTTAGGGCTCGATGCGATCAGTTATCGTATTCCGTTGTATGCGTTCGTCTTCTTGATTGCGCTTGGTGTCGATTATTCGATTATGCTGATCGCGCGTGTACGAGAAGAAATGAAATCGATGCCGTTCGAAGAGGCGGTTAGAAGAGGAGTCGACAAGACGGGAAGTGTCATCAGTTCGGCGGGGCTCATTTTGGCGGCGACCTTCCTCGTCTTGGCCACCATGCCGATCAATGAATTGAAGCTGTTCGGCTTCATCATGGCGCTCGGTATTCTGATCGATACATTCATCGTCCGGCCGTTGCTCATTCCAGCCATCTTAGTGTTGCTTGGCAAGTGGAGTTTCTGGCCGAAGCGGATGGGATAAATGAAAAACGTCACTTCCTTTAAAGAGGGATTGGCGTTTTTTGTCCGTCGTTCACTCCGGACGGGTCATGTATTCTATCGTACGTTGCAATCCTTCCCGATAAGAAGTACGGGGAAGCGGACCGATTGCTTTTTCATATTTTGAGCCATCCAAAACGACCGGCTCTTCATTCAAATAGAACATTTCCACCATTTCACGCATGTCAGCTTTGAAGATGCCCAAGAACCGGATGAGATTTTTGGATACGGTCGAAACCCGTTTATCATATCCGGTAAGTTCCCGGATAAGGTTGACGAGCTCATTCCCCGTAATGACATCAGAGGCGGGGATATTCCAGTTATGGCCGTAGGAGTTGTCGTGCAGTGCCAAGTTGACGACAGCTTTCGCTCCGTCTGGTGTGTAAATGAACTCCCTTGCAATGGTTTGATTCCCAACGAACATCGCTTTTTTATGCTCTACGGCATTCTGTAAAGTGAAGTGCAACAGCGTATTTTCGGCGTTCGGGCCATAAAAATCGGGAAAGTGGGCAATGATGGTTGGCACGTTTTCTTGTTTGACGAGCTGCTCCACCTGCAAGCGGATCTTTCCCTTTTTGGTATTTGGTTGTTTCGGAGTATTTTCTCTCACTTTGGCCCCGTTCGATCTTCCATAAGCATAAATATTCTCAACCAACACGAGCTTTGTTTTATTATAATCTGCCGCCTTTAGGACATTTCCAATGAAAGGGATTAGTTTTTTCTCCCATTCCGGGTAAGGAATATTAGCTGCTTGAAAAATGACATCCACATTTTCGGACGCGGATATGACATCTTGCAAATTGAAAATATCTCCGGTTTGGATCGTAATGCCTTGTCGACCATCATATAATTTCTTCAGCTTCTGCTCCGAGCGGGCGAATGCGATCACTTCCACGCCCCGGTCGACCAATTCATTGACAATCGAAAATCCCATTCCTCCGGATGCTCCCAAAACTAGTACTCTTTTCATACACATACCCCCGATTAGTTATTTGACCACTGTTCAAATGAAGTGATAAAAGAAAGCCAATAGCTGGCTAACTTTGAAATATACCCTTCGACAAAAATTGCACGTGTGCCTTCGCCATGTCCGCGACGTCTTCGTATTGAAGGACGTGGCGCAAATAATGTGTGACAAATCCATGCAACGATAAAAAAATGGACCAAACCTCTTGAATGGAAAGTTGCTTCCCACATAAACTATGCACGGTTTGAGCAAACAATTCATACGTTTCGTTCGGACTTTGGTTGAGGTAGTCCCGCACTTCCTCGTCTTTGATTAAAAACATAATTTCATAATGGCTTTGATGGTTTAAACCGAATTCGATGAAGCCGAGCAAGACGGCTTCCAGCTTTTCCGGCGGCGCAAGAGAGGCCTCCATGATTTCTTTCAGCTTACGTTCCAGCATATTAAAATGCTCTTCCACGAGGGCGTAGAACAGCTCCGCCTTGTTCGTAAAGTGATAATAGATGGCACCGTGGCTATAGTCGAGTTCTTTAGCGATTTGTCGCATGGAGACGTGCTGGTACCCTTTCACAATGAATAAGTCCCTAGCTGCATCCATGATCATCTCACGAGTCAGATCACGTTGTACAGATTTTCGAGATGACATAGTACCTCCTTATTTAACCACTGTTCAAATAAATAATAGCGTGTTTATGGATGAGTGTCAATCTGGAAATTAGAACCTACTTCAAATAAAGGAGGCGGTCCTCTCATTCGGAGATCTCGAATCCTTTATTCGTAACTTTTAATGATCCTCTCACCGTCTTCTAATATATTACGAGTACAGTAGAAATTGATCATAGTGTTTGGAGGAATGTTTGGATGAAAATTGTAATTGTACCTTCGGGATTTAAAGAGTGTTTAGATGCTGAGGAAGTGGCTTTAGCAATGGAACATGGGGTGAGACGTTTTGATCCGTTTGCCGATCTGGATGTTATACCGATGATTGATGGTGGAGAAGGGTTCGCAAAGACGATTGTGAACATTAAAGGTGGAGAATTAATTTATAAAAAAGTAACGGGACCAGTTGGTGAGAAAATTAATAGTCATTTTGGTATTTTTGTAGAGAATGGGAAACGGACGGCTGTAATTGAAATGGCAGCGGTAGCAGGATTAAAACTCGTACCGCGTAATCAAAGAAACCCTTTACGAACAACGACTTATGGTGTGGGAGAGCTGATTCGGGCCGCGCTTGATGAAGGGGTTGACAATATATTAATCGGCTGTGGCGATTCAGGCACATCAGATGGTGGGGCAGGCATGGCGCAAGCATTAGGCGTGCAATTTTTGGACAAACGACAAAAAATCGTCGATATCCAGGGTGGAGAAGATTTGATGAAGGTCGAATCGATCGGAACGACTCATTTGGATAGGCGATTACAAGACGTTTCTATAGACGTTGCGTGTAACTGGAAGAACATATTATGCGGAGAAGAGGGCGTGGCACGTGTGTTTGGACCTCAAAAAGGGGCGACACTCAAACAAGTGGAACAGCTATCATGCGCGTTGGAACATTATGCAGCTTTAGTTGAAGAAGCAGTGGGGATGGATGTCCGTTCCTTGCCAGGCAGCGGAGCATCTGGTGGATTGGGTGCAGGGCTCATGGCATTTGCAGGGGCTGTCTTACACCCACGATTCGATATTATTCGGGAATACATAAATATAGAAGAAAAAATTGCAACAGCAGATATCGTATTAACCGCAGAAGGCAGTTTGGATTTTCAAACACCAAATGGGAAAATTCCGGCAGAGGTTGCGCGGATTGCGAAAAAAAATAATACCCCCGTCATCGCGATCACTGGAACCATTGGAAAAGGAGCAGATGCAAACTATAATGCGGGAATAGATGCCTATATCAGTATTATTCAGAAACCGGTAACTTTGGAGAAGGCAATCCAAAAAGCACCAAAGTGGATAGAAGAAAGTACAGCGCTAGTGTTACGGCAGGTTTCGATCGGCTTGGAAATCGCACAAAAAAAGAATGCTAAAGAGAGAGTTTATCAAACATGAACACAACAAAGGTAAAGCAAAATCGAACCAAAACCTGGACACAACATGTCTCCATAAAGACAGTCGTGATTTGTAGCCTACACGTCCTATTCCTGATCGCAGTCTTATTGATCGATGCTCTCGACTACCGTGCAAAGGTCTCCTTGTTTGCGTTTTTATCCGCTATGACGTTATGGATCACAACGAAAATTCCGGCTGGGTTTGTAGCAATTGCACTCATTGCGTTCATCATTGTCATGAAGGCGGGAAAACCGGATTTGCTGTACCATTCACTTTCCGAGGAAGTGGTATGGCTCATGATCGGTTCTTTCATCATTGGTGAAGCAGTGAAAGTATCCGGGCTGGCGGAACGTTTAACACATTCCATATTGAGTCAGTCGAATCGAAAGGGCGATATGCTCTATGGATTAAGTTCAATTTTATTTGCATCCGCATTTTTCATTCCTTCCACCTCGGGTCGAGCCGCATTATCCATGCCGATCATTCAGCAGATGAGCCAAAAGTTTTCGAATAAAGAACAAAGTGTATTGGCGATTTTAGCGCCCGTTGTCATCTTGATGAGTACATCCGCTACTTTAATAGGCGCGGGATCCCATTTAATCGGAATCGGTTTAATGGAAAGTACGGTCGACCAATCCATTTCCTATTTCCAATGGTTTGTATGGGGAGTACCCTTTGCTATCGTCATTACATTTCTATCGGTTTTCATCATAAAATGGATGTTATGGCCAAAAGATGGAGTACAGGAAATAGAAGCTGACCAAACGGAAGATAACATCATAGGGAAAAAACAGATGAATGGAAAAGAAAAAAAGACTGTCGTTTTGGTTTTGTTCTTAATAGTGGGTTGGATGACGGAAAGTATACATGGCTATGATATAGCGTTTATCACGATGATAGGCGCCATCCTACTCATGATGCCCCGTTACGGTATCATCAGTTGGAAACAAGGTATGAATGCGGTGTCCTGGAATTTGATTCTCTTTGTAGCTGCAGCAACTGCACTTGGAAAGGTGTTAGTGGATACGGGGATAGTCGAATGGATTGAACAAGAAATGCTACATGTTTTGCATTTATTTATAGATGCTCCAGAATGGCTTATTGTATTGATTATCTTGCTTGTTACCGTGACAAGTCATTTGTATATTACATCACATACCACACGTGCCATCGTCTTTATTCCAGGATTATTATTATTTAGCAAAACAATAGGGGTTGATCCTACAACCGTTGTTTTTCTAAGTTTAATCGGCATGAACTACTGTGTTACAGTTCCGGTCAGCTCCAAAGCATTGCTTCTTTTTTATGAGGAAGGAAAGATTTCATACAATGCTGGCAACCTGTTAAAAATTAGCGCTATATTGATGCCTCTTTATATACTCGTCATGATGTTATTCTATTTTTCTTATTGGCAGTGGGCGGGGCTGCATTTATAAATCTAAATACGGGAAGGGGCTGTGTCGGACTTACCGGCCCGCCCCTCCATTCATTGTAGGAATTCCAAATTCAATTTTCCTTCCACCAATGCCAACCTGGCGTTGAACGCATTACCGTTATTGGCGACAAAGCCTTTGATCAATTGGGTTTTTCCGGTCGTGCAGAGAAGCTTGACTTGATGGGGCGTCAGCTTCTTCTTTAGAAAAATGCCGGGAAATGTCTGTTTACAGCCGTTTTTGTAATTGCTGCAACCGTAAAAGCTTTTGCGAGCGACAATCATCCCTTGTTTGCATTTCGGGCAAGGAGCCACTTCCTGCGGTGCATAGGACCGTTTTGATGAACGGTTGGCGGCAGGGGGAAGAACAATGTCGACCTTTTGGGCTTCCAATTGTGGCGGCACCTCATCTAGCAGCTTTCGGATGAACTTTGCAATATTATCTAGGAAATGTTGGCCAGTACCTTCTCCATTGCCAATTTTCCGCAAATACGCTTCCCATTTTGCCGTCATGGAGGGGCTTGCGAGCAAGTTCCCTTCAATCGCCTGGCACAGGATACGCCCCTTATCGGTAATGGAAACGATATTTTTTGTCACAGTAATATAGCCATGCTTTTTAATCGTCTCGATGATGCCGCTCCGTGTCGCTTCAGTGCCGAGCCCTTCCACTTCTTTCAGGATTTCCGTTTCTTCCTTATCCTCCACCAACTTCCCGCATGTTTTCATCATGGCAATCAGCTGGCCTTCCGTGTACGGTTTAGGCGGCTGGGTTTTTCCTTCTTTAATGCCGATGTCGCTTCGGACAGGTTCCTGCTCCCGAAGCGGCGGCAAGGAAGGTTCGTCTTTCTCTTCCTGCGATTTTTGAAATAAAGCCTTCCATCCCAGATCCCGTTCCGTCTTCCCGGTTGTGAAGAACGGCAATTCATTCACGGTGGTCGTCACTTTTGTCTCCGTGTATAAATAATCGGTATGGAACATGGCAAGTGTAGTGCGGACCACTTCCTCGTACAGATTGCGTTCCAACAGCGATAGTTTAGCGAGCGCGGCTTGCGTGGGGACCTTCTTCGTCGGGATGATGGCATAGTGCTCTTGCACTTTCGAGCTGTCGACGAAGCGCTTTTTCGGCGACAGGGAAGCGACTGGGAATGAATGATTGATGAGTTGCTGATATTCATTTACTTGCGCCGCCAAATACGAGAATTCATTCGGTGTAATATGCCGCGCGTCGGTCCGCGGATAGGTAACAAGTTTTTTCTCATAAAGACCCTGAGTGATTTTCAAGACATTGGCAGGACTCGTCTTCCAGCGCCGGTTGGCCGTTGCCTGCAAAGTGGACAGCGAATGGAGCTGCGGCGGCGGAATCCGTTTGTCAGTGTGAGTGACGGAGCTGATGACGCCGGGTGTGTCAGGGCGGATGCCGTGCTTGGCCAGAAGCTCCTGAATGATCTCCCGTTTCGGTTCTTTGGCCTTCGCCTTGCCTTTATAGGTCCCGTGTTCTGCTGTAAAGTTTGCTTCAATTTCGAAGAAAGGCTCAGACACAAACGTTTCGATTTCCCGCTGTCGTTGGTAAATGAGGTAAACCGTCGGCGACTGAACACGACCGATTGGGAAGACTTCCTGGATTCCTTTCGCCTTCAAGAGGAGCGTATACAACCGCGATCCATTCATCCCGACAAGCCAGTCGCTGATTTGCCGGGCTTTCGCCTCTTCGTACATTAGGAGGTCCTTGCGATTGTCGCGCAAATTAGCGAACCCTTTTCGTACCTCATCGACTTCGAGCGAGTTGATCCACAACCGCAAAATCCGCTGGTTCCTGGCCCCCGTTTGATAATAAATGCTATAGAAAATGTTCGAGCCTTCGCGATCCACGTCACAAGCATTGATGACCGTGTCCGTCCCGCGAATGAGCTTCTTCACTACTTGAAACTGCTTGAATTTCCCTTTTGCCACTTGAAACTCGTATCGGTCCGGCAAAATCGGCAGGCTTCCGAGTGTCCATCGATTCCAGCGTGCGTCATATGCTTTCGGTTCCTTCAGTTCGACGAGATGACCGACACCCCATGTGATATAGGCGCCTTTCGGGAAAATCGGACACGGATTAATTTCCAAATAGCCTTCGTGGCGGCGTACAGAAAAAGCGTCTGCATATGCTTTCGCTTGCGATGGTTTTTCGGCGAGGATGACGGGTTTCATGAGGACACCTCTTTTCCTAATAATAGAAACATTAGTTCTACTATTATCGCATAAACGTGAGAGGTTTTCTAATGTAATTCCGTTGGGGGCGGGAACAAAAAAGCAGACACGCGGTCTGCTTTCTGCTCATCACATATCCGTAACATATCCATCCGACCCAATTGAAACATTCCAAATTGATCCGATTTTCTTCACATTAATCCGAAGGCCATCTTGCTGATAATACTCTGAACGAACCGGTTTCTCGTATTCAATCACAATCGTGCCTTCTTTCTTGCCGGTAAGGCGGGCAGTGAACAAGTTCGTGCTAGTATCTCTCGTAATGTCCGCAATCTGCTCATAGTCTTTCGTCACGATCTTATGCTTTCCTATATCTTTCGATGTGCCTTGCTTATACATCGCGGTATGTTCTTCCCTCAATGATTTTACGTCATAGTAAAAATGTGTTTCCTTGGAGATAGCTTCAATTCCATAGCGCGATTCCACGCCGCTTTCGAAGCGTACAGTGGCAATGTACTGGCCAGGCTCGTCGATATCGATACAGATATTCACATAATCACAAGTTGTAAACGCTACATTGTCGGACAGTTGCTTTCCGTCCATTGTTGACAACGAAATGTTTTGGGCTACTTCCCTGTTTCCGAATATCCTATCATCCTCAAAGTTGATGTACGGAGTGTCGAGTTGTACGGACGTCGGCAGAAAATCGCTCGTTTCTTCAAGCGTCAACTTCAACTCGCCATTCTCTTTTTTCACATGCACATAATATTTTTTGTAGTTCTCCGCATCAAAGAAGTGCTTATCTGCTACGATGAATGTTCCCGTTCCTTCTTTTCTAGGAATCAACTGGATTTTATTGCCCTGGTAGCCATTCTTCCATTCCACCATAACCACATCGAATAGATTAGGATTCACTTCAGTTCCCATGACGAAGAATCGACTCCAGCCAAAGTCCTCCGCTTTGAGCGTCACTACATTCGTCGGTTTCGCCTCTTCCGTCGCTTTAATCATCTTAGCCGCCTGACCTCTTGTGATCGGGTTATTCGGGCTAAATGTATTGGAAGTCGTTCCTGAGGTAATGCCGAGATGGTAGATGATCAAAATATTCTCGTAATGCGATGAATCCCATTTCGACCCGATATCTTTGAACGGATTCTCTCCGTACTGGCGGGGCAAATCAAACGCCTTGACCAAAATCGAAGCCATCTGTCCTCGCTTGATCGGATCATTCGGTCCGTAACGCCCGTCCGCATAACCTCCAATAATCCCTTCCTGCGCCATTGCGGCAATCGCTTTGTAGTAACCATTCGCCGTCGAAACATCTTTAAATCCGGGATCCTTGACATTCTCCGTATCCAACTTGATCATCTTCGCAATAATCGCGGCTGCCTGTCCTCTCGTGATGGAATTCCCCGGCTTGAATGTGCCGTCCGGATAGCCTCCGATCATATTGCGTTCCGCCAGATCATTGACCGCTTCTGCGAAATGCTTTGTTGGCGGCACGTCTTCAAATAGCTGTTTGCTTGCGGCGTTGCCGGATATAGGCAAACTACAGGCAAGCATCAGTGCACCGAATACGGTAATCATTTTTCTCTTCATATGGTTTCCCCCTATATTTTACTACTGGGTAAGCGACCTACAGACGGAGATATTCAGAAAAAGTTTCAATAATTATTTCAACAATTTTGGTGAGTGGATTGGATTGTTTTTGTTTTTCAATGTGCTAGAGCGGATCAGCAGCTGTCCGCCCTGTCACGACAACAAAAAACCAGCATGTAAAAAATGATCTAAACGATTACAAAACTATGGCCTGGCAAGGAGCGCAGGGAGTGAGCGTCGTATAGTAAGTTTTCTAAGTAAAGCAAGTTAATTGACGATAAGTTCCTGTTGATTTAAGGTTATATTGAATTCGAGATTATTTATATCGAGATATATCGATTCGAAATTATTAAAAAGGGGAATTTTTATTATGACAACAAGCACTCTAACGTCTACAGATTTTTACACAGCACTTAAAGAAAGACGTTCCATTTACGGAATCAATAAAAATGTACAAGTATCAGATGAAAGAATCCAAGAAATTGTTGAATTTGCCGTGAAACATACGCCTTCAGCTTTCAACTCACAAACTGCTCGTCTAGTTGTACTATCAGGCGAAGCACATAATAAATTGTGGGATATTACAACCGAAACATTAAAAAAAGCGGTTGGCGATGGAGATTTTTCAGCAACTCAACAAAAAATGGATTCCTTTAAAGCAGGTTATGGAACTGTATTATTTTTTGAAGATGAAGCGATCGTTACATCACTTCAAGAGCAATTTGCCCTTTATGCTGACAACTTTCCAATTTGGTCAAACCAAGCGTCAGGTATGTCTCAATTAGTCGTATGGACAGCGTTGGATTCAGAGGGATTAGGAGCATCTTTACAGCATTACAATCCGCTCATTGATGATGAAGTGAAAAAAGAATGGAATATCCCTGACCATTGGAAACTGATTGCACAAATGCCATTTGGTAATCCAACAGCTCCAGCAGGCGAAAAAGAGTTCCAACCACTTGAAAACCGCGTGAAATTTTACAAGTAAACAAATTTGATTAATAAAAGAAGTTCAAACCAGTTACCTTAACCGGAACTGGTTTTTTTAATGAGGAAAGTCTCTCCATATTGATTTAATCAACCGTTATTTGAGGAAGGGGAGCTTACGCTAGGGGATAAGCAGGTTCGCCCTCGCTTTGCTCAAACGTTTCAATAAACTTTTCAAGTGTGGAGGTTAAATACGCGTCTTTTCGTCTAATGAAAACAGTATTGATTTTACTGTATTTTTCGGGCAAATAATGACATGTGACAAGGCCTTTTTCTTCTAAATGGGAAACGGCTGATTTCGGAACGAACGTAATGCCAAGCCCCATCGAAACACTCCCTAATATTGTCTCCAAGGTGCCGAACTCCATCACTTTTTGTGGCGTGATGTTTTGATCTTTGTACCATGCTTCCAGTCTTGCCCGGTACCCGCATCCTTCGCTGAAGCATAGGAACGGCTCGTTTATTAATTGCTCCAGCGATGTTTTCGTGTTGTCTGATAGTAAGACCAGTTCTTCTTGGAAAACATCATGGGAAACCAGTTCAGGATGTAGGTTGATTTCTGTTATGAATGCACCGTCTAACTGATGATTTAATACATCTTTTTGGAGTTGTTCGGTAACGCCTGTGAAGAGTGATAAATCTACGTTCTTATATTTTTTGCTATAGGAAGATAGGATGACCGGTAACTTAATAACTGTTTCAACGGATCCGATTTCCAATTTTCCTGCCGGTTCTGTTTTACTTTGGACGACTTTTTTCATTTCATTGGCTAGCGATAGGATTTTCTCACAGTAGACGAGCAGTTTTTTTCCTTCAGGCGTTAACGTCATTCCGCGATTGTGGCGGTTGAATAGAGCGGTGTTCATTTCAGCCTCAAGCTTTTGAATTCGTGAAGTAATATTGGATTGTACATAACGTAATTCTTTTGCCGCTTCCGTAATCGTCCCTTTTTGCGCAACCATTTGAAAAATCTCCAAATCTTTAAACTCCATAATAGCATCCCTTTCAACTTCATTTCCTTCTATGGTATCACTAAATGAGATGTGAAACATCAATAATGTTCATTTTGAGAGATATCGAACTTGTGATTTAATGATATATAGAAGGCAATTGAAGGAGACAGGTTTCATGAAGAACAAAGTATTTTTGGGTGCTATGTTATGTTTGATTTCAGCAATCTCCTGGGGCGCCATGTTTCCAGTTGCGAATCACGCGTTTCAATCTATCGATCCATTTTATTTTACAATCTTCCGGTATGGACTTGTAACAATCATCTTACTCGTATGGCTGTTATGGAAGGAAGGCAAACAAGCTTTCCGTTTTGAAGGTAAAGGTTGGTTGCTTTGGTTTTTCGGCACCATGGCTTTTGCGGTTTATAATTTGCTGATTTTCTGGGGACAAGACTTAATGGGCGATCCGGGGACGATGGTAGCTTCCATTATGGAATCCTTAATGCCGATGATTTCCATTGTCATTGTCTGGATGCTAGTAAGACAACGACCTCCTGCATTTACGCTATTTTGTGTGTTTGTCGGGTTCGTCGGCGCATCGTTAGTCGTCACAAAAGGTGATGTAGGTGCCTTTTTTACAGCGAAAAATGACATGCTTCCTTCTTTATTTATTTTCATTGCAGTCGTAGGATGGGTGATCTACACGATGGGAGGCAGCCGATTTAGTCAAGATGGATGGTCTGCTTTGCGTTATTCAACGCTAAGTTGTTTGCTCGGAACGGCTACCGCAGTTGTTGTCGTTATCGGCGTGACGCTATCCGGATATATCTCGTTTCCAACCATGGAAACCATGGTGATTACGAGCCCTCATATTGCGTTCATGGTGATCTTTCCAGGCGTCATTGCCTTGGTCGGATGGAACTATGGCGTAAGTGTCATCACCCCGCTAAATGGATTATTATTTCTTAATTTTGTACCCGTTACGACATTGGTTATCCAAATTATTCAAGGTGCAGGCATCACTGTTTATGATACGGTTGGGACCATTTTCATTATCGTGGCCTTGCTTTCAAACAATATTTACCATAGGTTGCAGCAGAAAAGCAGGGAGCCGAGAGAAAGTTTCAAAGGAAGGTTACAGGAAACGTAGTCATAGTGAACAAGCAATAACCCCGTTCCAGGTTTAGGACGGGGTTAAAATATTGCCTATTTTATTAAGAACAGTTTATCAAGTTAACGGATAGTAACTCACTCCAATTCTCTAGCTTTCTGTGTATCTCGTACATTTTTCTGAACGGTAATCGCGGCAAATATACTTAAAACAAAAGCCATGCCATAAAACCCTTTTTCACTTAATACAATACTTCCTGCATTGTACAAACCGATGGCCATTAATAAAATTGAGATAATGAGGGCAAACCAGCTAATCCCATAATAAATGTTCGTCACGGGTATGCCTTCATCTTTATCCCGAACCGCTTTTTGTAAAGAGACCGATGAATAGAGTCCAAATACTAATATGGCAAAGTAATATCCTTTTTCATTCAGTTCCATCGCTGCATTATATAAGCCTAGGAGATAAGCCGACACACCGATTACCAGCGCAGCCAAGGAGGCTCCTTTGAAAGCTGGAGTAGGTTCTCCAAATTTTCTTTCCACTTTCACTATTGGATCATTTCGCTTTTCCTTATCCAATAAATCATCGATGCCATTAGACATGGAATGTTCCCTCCCCTTTAGACAATCATATCCAAAACAGTATGAATCGGCAATATATTTAGAACGGTCCGTCTATTATGAACCAAGCCGTTTCAATATTCAGCCTATGCTGTATATTGGTAAACTAGTATCATCTGAATACGTTGAATAGGGGGAATTGAAATGAAAATAGCCATTTTATCGGACATCCATGAAGGGTTGAATCGTAAAAAAACGCAAACGGATATCCTTGATGTAATAATTAGATGGATTGGAATTCATTCGCCGGAAGTATTTATTATTAGTGGTGATATGACAGCTAAACCTGAAAAAGCGCTTGCCCATTTGAATCGACTCCAAAATGAATGTCCACAAACCAAGTTTTTATTTGTACACGGAAATCATGACATTTATGCCGGAGACTCAATACATGCCTATCAAACATTACTGCAGTTCCCCGGAAATTTAGGGAATGGTCCTGTACAACTGACGGACGACTGGGTCATTATTGGCGATGGCGGTTGGTATGATTATAGTTTCGGGATGCCTGAATATACGGATGAACAGTTCACAATTGGTACTTTCAAAGGCTTTACTTGGCCTGACAAGCAGTTTGCAAATTGGCAGGGAACGGATATCGAAGTGACAAACGGTTATGTGCAAAAACTGACGCATTGGTTAGAAGAGAATCGGGAGAAAAAGATTATTATGGTGACACATACGGTTCCTTTCGAACGTTATATACAGTGCAAAAATGAACCGGAATGGGACTTCTTCAATGCAATGATGGGGAGTCAACAGTTTGGGGAATTGGCCGTGAAATATGGCGTTAAGAAATACATATTCGGCCATATTCATACCCGGTATCATGAAGTTTATAAGGGGATTGAGATGATCTGCAACCCACTTTGCTACTTCCCGGAGGAATGGAATAGCCATTCCCCCGAAGCAGAAGTCTTTTCTACAATCAAGGTAATTGAAATTTGAGTCAGCAATGAATTTCTTATCATGAAATGTCATTGAGTGCCAAGTCCTGCCACTGCCGCCATTAACCGGATAACCTTATTTTTAACGAACACGAGTCTCTGGATTGACTCCTAATCCGGTAGCATTTACAATGAACACATAATAAAATATTCAACTTCCTTTAAGGGGAGTAGCTATACAGCAAAGTCGTCAATACGGGACTACAATCCCCGGCTCTGTTGACAACTACAGTTGTTTGCGAGACCTTACCGATTATTTGGTGAGGTCTTTTGTTTTTTTAGAGGCGATATGACCAATAATTGGACATATCGCCTTTTTCATTTTGAACGTATTGGAGGTCAAACTTTGCAAACCTATCAAGCGCTTGCAAATACAGTTGTTATCAACACGGAAAACCGTTTAATCCGCTATGATGATTCGTTACAGCATATTGGGACAGGAAGAAGTGCATTTGTGTTTCGGATCAAATCCACAATGAAAGCAATGAAGGTGTATTTCCCGGCTTTTGCTTATCTGGCCAAAGAGGAAACCGAAATTTACCGGAGACTTCAAGATCTCACGTATTATCCATCAGTGTATGAGTCAGGACCGAATTATATCGTGATGGATTATATAGAGGGCCATACACTTTTTGAATGCTTGTCTTGTGGAAAAATCATAACGTCCGCCCATATGAAAGAAATCGATCATGCCCTATCCTTAGCAGCTACCAGGGGACTGAATCCATCTGATATCCACTTGCGCAATATTTTCATCACGGACGCCGATGAGATTAAAATCATTGACGTTGCCCGTTTTAGGCAAACGAAGCATTGCAGGCAATGGCAAGATATAAAAAAGGCTTATGAAAAATTGTACTGCAAACGTTTATTTCCAAAGAAGGTTCCTGCTCCATGCCAAAATATCATTGCGAACCTTTATAAAAAAGGGTGCATACCAACGTATCGAGCTTAAATGACTGTTCCAAGAAAGAGGGGAAAAGAATGATGATGGAATCTAAGGTACAGTTAATGGAAGAGCTAAAAAAAGTAGAGGAATGGGAGAAAAATCAGAGTGATTTATGGTTTTGGGAGAAGCTGGGACGCTTGCCGTTTAAGCTAATGGATAAATGGACGCCGGATTACATTCAACGTAAAATAGGAATTCTCCTAGATGAGCTAGGCCAGTACATTCAAACAGGGGGGAGTTATTTGAGCTCCGTCTCTAAAATTTCTTCTTACTACCCTGGCATGGATGTGAGTACGTTAGAACAAGTAGAAAAGCTTCCGGTTTCAACAATGGATGCAGCCGTCAAACAAATAACGGGGAATCGGAAAAGGTTGGCAACGGTACAAGGCGCAAGTACCGGTATTGGTGGTGTTTTCACATTAACAATCGACATTCCGCTATTGCTTAGTTTGCAATTAAAAACATTACAAGACATTGCAATTTGTTATGGTTATGACCCTAATGTGAAAGAAGAACGTTTGTTTATTATTAAATGTCTGCAATATGTGTCTGCCGACATTGTAGGCAAACAAGCCATTTTGGCTCAATTATCCCAATTTGATTCACCGGATGATGCTTCAAAGCGGGAAATCCTCTCTGAACTCCAGGGTTGGCGTGAAGTCTTTTTTTCCTATCGGGATCAAATTGGCTGGAAAAAGTTTTTTCAAATGATTCCGATTGCAGGCCTCGTGTTCGGTGCTTTTATTAATCGTTCCGCAGTAAATGACATTGCGGAAGCAGGAAAAATGCTTTATCGGAAAAGGAGAATTATTGTTAGGCTGAATGGAAATAAAGAGTAATATGTAGGAAAAACCCGTATTTTGAATAGAGCTCAAAATACGGGATTTTTTTATGAATTTTTCCATTATACGTTGAATAAAGCACCATCGATAGTGATGGGGCAGAAGCTACGCATATCAACGTTAGACGATAATAAACGGTTCGCTGGCATACGAAGATTTATTTTTATTTAAATTAGTCACTTGACTAATTTAAGTTATCATTATATAGTAACTTACATAAAGTAAGCAACTAGCGAATGGGGCGTGATTGGAGATCGTACGAGTTCAATCAGAATAGGAAGAAATTTCGCTGAGGCGTAATGGAATTAAAAATCATAAAAAGAGGAGAATGAATTATGGTGCGAAAATATGAATGGAGTTTGTTGATTCTTCGAGTCGTTTTAGGAATCACGTTCCTAATCCACGGGATTGCAAAATTTCAAATGGGTCTTGGTAATGTAGCAGGTTGGTTTGATAGTATTGGAATTGTAGGATTCTTGGGTTATATTGTTTCTTTCATTGAACTTTTCGGAGGAATTGCTTTACTTTTGGGAATTGGAACTAGAATATTCTCGGCGTTAATTGCGTTCGTCATGATTGGGGCTATCTTTACAACAAAATTATCTGTCGGTTTTATGGGAAATGAAACAGCAGGTTATGAATTAGATATAGCTTTACTGTCTATAGCAGTTGTTCTTTTAATTAGCGGAAGCCAGTTGTTTTCATTGGATCATAAGCTGTAACCGTCAAGTAGTTTTGGACACTTTTTGCTCGTTAAATTTGGACACTTTCCGCTTAAAATAACGTCTCCCGA
>NZ_JBFEGI010000021.1:0-24838 GCF_047228905.1 Sporosarcina sp. 179-K 3D1 HS | reverse complement strand
GAGGACCGCTCATACTTCGGCTGCAGCGCTTATAACTATTGAGGACCGCTCATACTTCGGCTGCAGCGCTTATAACTATTGAGGACCGCTCATACTTCTGCTGAAGCGCTCATAACTTTTGAGAACCGCCCATACTTCGGCTGCAGCGCTTATAACTATTGAGGACCGCTCATACTTTTGCTCAAGCGCCTATAACTATTGAGGACCGCTCATACTTCTGCTGAAGCGCTCATAACTTTTGAGAACCGCCCATACTTCTGCTGCGGCGCTTATAACTCTGGAGAACCGCCCATACTTCTGCTGCGGCGCTTATAACTCTGGAGGACCGCTCATACTTCTGCTGCAGCGCTTATAACTCCTGACAACCGCTCATAATTCTGCTTCAGCGCCCATAACTCTAGGCCATCGCTCATAATTCTATTCTAGCGCTCATAAGCCACGAGGACCGCTCATACTTCCATCTCCAAAAAGAAAAAACAGGCAAGGGCACAATATACGTTCCCTCGCCTGTTATAGTCATATGGCTTTTCCTCACCCCAATAACGAAGCCATAATCCGTTTGGCGGCCGAAATATCTTTTGTTCCGTGAATAAGAATACGTCCGTCACGGAATAGGACAATCCGATGACCGCTAAATTGACAGACGGCTAAATGGGGATTGCGCTTCAGATTGGTGACAGCCCCTTCAATTGATTCTGTGATAGCTTGCAATTCGAATTGCCGGCTGGCTGGATATGTTAGCTGGACTGTGTCGCGTCCGCAGAGGACGGCTGTCCGGATTGTTGACCGCTTGTCCAGAAATGGATATGTCCTAACATCTGAACAGCTCGGACAGTCCGTTTTTTTCAACGCTTGGACATCGATGGTCGAGCGCTCTCCGCTCCACAGGTCGGCTGATTCCAGTTTTGGTGCGGACGTGGCACCAGATAGGTATTTCAAGACGTCCGCCACTTGCCGGGCTGCAGTCGTGACGACAATCGGGCTGATGACACCAACCGTATCGCAAGTCATCATCTGGGAGGGTAGTGTGTCCAATAGGCAATGCAGGCAGGGCTGACTATCTTCCAATCCAATCGGGAAAGACAATCCGTAACTTCCGACACAGGCACCCATGAAGAACGGAATCCCTTTCTTCATGGCCGCATCGTTCATGAGCAGACGGATTTCGATATTATCCGTCCCGTCAATGACCAGATCATGTCCCGTAATCAACTCTTCGACATTTTCGGGAGTAACGTCCGCTACGATTCCGGTTACCCTTACGTCTCCATTGATTGCGGTCAGCCGTTTTTTAGCAGCCACCGCTTTCGGTAATTGATCGACTACATCTTGTTCGGCATAGAGCTGCTGTCGGTGGAGGTTCGTCCACTCGATTATATCCCGGTCCACGATGGTCAGCTCCCCGACTCCCGCCCGAACCAGCATCTCCGCACTGGAGGAGCCTAGCGCGCCGGCTCCCATGACGAACACTTTGGCATTCCGGATTTTCCGCTGACCTTCCTCGCCAATCGGGGCAAAAAGTTCCTGGCGTGAATATTTTCCGTTCAACTTGGTAGCAATCCTTCCATCGGACTGCTCGCTACAGCGTAGTCGCGCTCCGGCATCCGGCCGGCTTCGAATCCTAACCTTCCGGCCTCGATTGCCAGCTTCATCGCTTCGGCCATCTTGATCGGATTTTGAGCGGCTGACACAGCTGTATTTAACAAAACGCCATCCGCCCCTAACTCCATCGCGAAGGCCGCGTCTTTCGGCGAGCCAATTCCCGCATCGACAATGACCGGTACCGTCGCTTGTTCGATAATGAAAGACAGATTCAGCGGGTTCAGAATGCCGCGGCCTGAACCGATCGGAGCGCCGCCCGGCATGATGGCGTGCACACCCATTTCACCAAGTCTTCTTGCCAGGACGACATCGTCGGAAGTGTAGGGCAATACGATAAAGCCTTCCTCCAACAGCATTTCGGTCGCTCGCAGCGTTTCAACCGGATCAGGCAATAGCGAATGGTCGCAGCCGATGATTTCGACCTTCACCATGTCACAGAGGCCTGAAGCTTTTGCGAGCTTAGCAATGCGCACCGCTTCTTCCGCTGTTTTGGCTCCAGCCGTATTGGGCAGGAGAGTATACTTTGACAAATCCAGCTGTTCCAAGAAGTTCGGTTGCGAAGGTTCAAATATATTCATCCGCCGAACTGCAAAGGTCAGGATTTCTGCTTCCGAAACACGCACCGCTTCCTTTTGGATTTCAAAAGAAGGATATTTTCCTGTCCCGAGCAATAAGCGGGACGAGAAGGTTTTATTTCCGATCTGCAACATGTTTAACCGCCTCCTACAAAGTGGATGATTTCAATCTGATCCCGGTCTTGAATCGGGTGATCATAAGCCTCTTTATTCAAAATCTGTCTATTCAATTCCACAATCAAAATACGGTTGTCGAGTCCTAAATGGTGCAGCAACTGCTGGACATCCCCCACCTCTTTTGGAATCGAACGTTCCATTCCGTTTACTTCGATATTCTTCAACTCACAACGCCTCCTCATTTCATTCAAGCTCCCGCCGGTATTCCCGGACAGCTTGCAATGGATGATCACTATCAAAAATAGAAGACATGATCGCGACACCGGCGACTCCCGACCGGGCCAATTCTGGGAGATGGCTAGGCTGGATCCCGCCAATCGCATAGACCGGAATGGACAAAGCGGTGACGATTTCTTTCAATTCCGCTGTGCCGCGAGCCGGAAGCCCCTCCTTCGAACGGGTGTCATATAAATGACCGTAAAGGACCCAATCCACCCCCTCCTGACTGGCCACGATCGCTTCTTTGGTCGAGTGGACCGATTTGCCGAAGGAAATTTGGGGGAACCGGCTTTTCAACAAGGGAGAGGGGATGCCGTGCCCCGGTATTTGGACTCGTTCGATCCCGCAGACAAGAGCTATATCCATCCGTCCGTGGACAATCAATTTCCTCCGGTCAAATCCGGAATTGTCCATGTGTTCGATCAGCTGAACCAATTCTTGAGCACTTTTGGATTTCTCCCGTAAAATGACGGCATCGACGGAATGTTGGATTGCTAGAAGAACGTCCGCCAGTTCGTGAACAGGAAGCCGGTCATTGGTGACGGCAATCAGTTTCAAACCTCCACCTCCCTCCATACAAAAAAGACCACTTCCCTGGAAGGGTAAGTGGTCTGGAGGTCATCCGCTATGTACAAAGATGCGCCGAAAATAAGCCACTTCCCTCCGCAGGTCCAAACCTGTTCAGGTAATAAGGGTATCGGAGTTGTACTCGTCTCTCAGTCCTTTTCAAGGATTCCCCTAATGGTCAAAATATGTATTCAATTTTGTTGACGCTTTTACCATAGCATGGATTTCATTGGAAGGGAAGGGGGGTCTCAGGAAGTTTAACGGTGGAAAGTTAGGCTATACTAACAGAAGATAGTAAGAAGTCGGTTGGAAAAAGAGGATTATAGATTACATATGCCGAAATAAAAAGACTGGCAGAGAAAATAAAAAAACCCACTTATGTGGATTTCAATCAAAAATATAAAACGCCCTCGGCAGGAATCGAACCCACATTTCAAGAACCGGAATCTTGCGTGCTATCCGTTGCACCACGAGGGCAATGTAAAACGCTACACTCTGTAGCAGACAAATTTCATTATACAATTGATGAGTCAGGAATGCAATACTTTTTTTGTTTTTCCTTTGATTCAGCCGGGTTTTGCTGAGAGCGTTATATTTGACCTTTATTGACCATAATAGGTATGATAAAGGTACAGTTGAAACGGCATCCTGTTTCAGCAGGCCGATCACTTATCCACTTTGAAGGAGGAAATGGAATGAATCTAATACCTACAGTAATTGAGCAGACGAACCGGGGAGAACGTGCCTACGACATTTATTCCCGCTTATTAAAAGACCGGATCATCATGTTGGGAAGCGCCATTGACGATAATGTGGCGAACTCCATTGTCGCACAGCTTCTATTCTTGGAAGCGGAAGATCCGGAAAAAGACGTCTCCATCTATATTAACAGCCCAGGCGGAAGTATTACAGCAGGGATGGCCATCTACGATACGATGCAATTCATCAAGCCGGACATTCAGACGATTTGTATCGGTATGGCAGCGTCCATGGGATCCTTCCTTCTGACAGCCGGGACAAAAGGAAAGCGCTATGCTTTGCCGAATGCGGAAGTCATGATTCACCAACCACTCGGTGGTGCACAAGGGCAGGCGACTGAAATCGAAATCGCTGCGAAACGCATTTTGTTCCTACGCGAGAAATTGAACACGATCCTTTCCGAGCGTACAGGCCAGCCGGTCGAAGTGATTGCGCGCGACACGGACCGCGACAATTTCATGACAGCGGAACGTGCCAAAGAATACGGATTAATCGATCATATCATCACACGCAGCGATATGAAACTTAAAGAAAACGAAAAATGATGCAGCTAGAAGCCGATCTCGATGATGAGATCGGTTTTTTTATTGAATAGTAAAAAAAATGAAACCTATACATAGGTGAAACAGTATATATGGTGTAGAGAAGTTTTAAAGCATCGGATTAGCGGTAAATTATTATCATACAGTAACGAGGAGTGGTGAAATGAGGAGATTATTGGGACCATTATTGACCATAGTTGTCATTTTGGTGGTGCTGGGCATCGTGTTTGTGCCTAGTTATAATAAATTCGTCAACTTGGAAGAAGATGTGGATCAAGCGAATGCGCAGGTCGATAACCAGTTGCAGAGGCGGCTCGATTTGATTCCGAACCTAGTGAATACGGTCAAAGGGTACGCGAGTCATGAAAAAGAGGTACTCACTGAAATTGCGGAAGCCCGTTCCCGGCTGGCTGGTGCCCGGACTCCGGAAGAAGAGGTGGCGGCAGATAACGAGTTATCGGGCGCGTTAAGCCGACTGCTCGTCGTGGTGGAGAATTATCCGGATCTGAAGGCAGATAGGCAGTTTACACAGTTGATGGATGAGCTGGCGGGGACAGAGAACCGGATCGGCGTCGCGCGAATGGATTATAACAACGTCGTCGCAACGTACAATCGGCAAGTGAAACGCTTCCCTGGAAAATTGGTAGCTTCGATTTTCGGGTTTGATGAAAAAGAGTATTACCCAGCGGACGCAGGTGCGAAAGACGCCCCAGAAGTCGATTTCGGGGATGACAAAAAGTGATCGATCGGGCCCTTCGCCTGTTCCTTGCGGCATGTCTGCTCTGTATAACCGTGTTTCCCGGGATGGCGTCCGCAGCGAATGTCCCGGTGATCCAAGACGGTGCGGATATCTTATCGCCGCAACAGGAAGCGGAACTTGAGCAATATGGAATCCGGTTATACGATGCGACCTCGGCCGAACTGGCCGTCCTGACACTTCCGAGCATCGGGGACGAACCGGTTGCGGAATATGCAGTAAAGAAGTTGCGGGAGTTCCAATTAGGGGATAAAAAACTGAATAACGGAGCGTTACTGGTCGTCACGACACAAAAGAATTCAGCAGGTGATCGACACTTCCAATTGTCAGTCGGCTATGGGCTCGAAGGGGCTTTGCCGGATGGGAAAGTCACGCGGATCATGGATGAAGTGGCCGTCCCTTTTCTGGAAGAGGAGCAGCCCGACCAGGCGATCATCAATGCATACAAAGCTTATTATAATGAAATTGCGGCTGAATACGGACTGGACGGCGCTTCCTTGCCGGTCAATACCGTGTATGGTGAATACGACTCGTCAGAGGGAGGATTCCCGTTGTTCACGATTATTATCGTCTTGATCATCGTCTTTAGCTTGATGCGTGGAAGTGGCGGCGGTGGCTCCGGCGGTTCCCGCGGACGACGAGGCGGGGGCGGTCCTGTCTTCTTCCCAGGCTCCTTTGGTGGTGGAAGTGGAGGCGGTGGCTTCTTCGGCGGAGGCGGTTCCGGTGGAGGAGGCGGATTTGGTGGTTTCGGCGGAGGCGGTTCCGGCGGTGGCGGAGGTGGCGGCCGAAGCTGGTAAGTTCAAAGGATGGCATGCATGCGTGCCATTCTTTTTTTGATTATACTAAGAGAAACGATATGGACGAGGTGTACCCTGATGCATTTGACATTTTACACGAGAGAAGGCTGTCCGCTTTGCGAGGAGGCGAAGCGGATGCTGCAATTGGCGGAAGATGACTTCCCTTTTACGTGGACGGAAGTCGATATTGAACAGGACGATGTTATTCATGAAAAGTATATGCTCATGATCCCGGTAATTGAGATCGACGGGGACGTCGCCCTGTACGGCTCTATCGGTTATATGGATATTGTGGAGTTGTTTGAATGAACGGCTTGGTTTCTCGCAACCGCCCATAACTTCGCGCCAGCGCTCATACTTTCATTCAACCGCTGATAAGTTCTCGCCCGCGCTGATAAGTTCGCGTAACCGCTGATAAGTTCTCGCCAACGCTCATAAATTCGCGCCATCGCTGATAAGTTCTCTCCAGCGCTGATAAGTTCACGCCCGCGCTCATACTTTCGTTCAACCGCTGAGAAGTTCTCGCCAGCGCTGATAAGTTTGCGTTAGCGCTCATAAATTCACGCCCGCGCTGATAAGTTTGCGTTAGCGCTCATAAATTCACGCCCGCGCTGATAAGTTCTCTCCAGCGCTCATATTTTCATTCAACCGCTGATAAGTTCACGCCCGCGCTGATAAGTTCGCGTAACCGCTGATAAGTTCTCGCCAACGCTGATAAGTTCGCACCATCGCCCATAACTTCACGCCCGCGTTCATACTTTCACATAACCGCTCATTACCAACAACCCTACATCATTTCCCAGTAGACTAAATCGCCCGACCATACATATGTATCCGCAACAACGGGTAGATATAAAAGAAAGGACGTAGGAGGGAATGACATGCCAATAAAAGTGGCAATAAACGGATTTGGGCGGATCGGCCGCCTCGTGTTGCGGGAAATTATGAAGAACCAAGATAACATCGAGCTCGTCGCCGTGAATGATTTGACGGATGCCGCGATGCTCGCACATTTATTAAAATATGACTCCGTCCATGGGGTATTCGAGGCGGATGTAGAATCCAGTGAAGATACATTGACTGTCAATGGCACCAAGATCCGGGTGTTCGCTGAACGAGATCCGTCCCGATTGCCGTGGAAAGAACTTGGAATCGACATTGTCGTCGAATCCACTGGAGTTTTCCGCGATCGGGAAGGGCTGACCAAACACTTGGAAGCTGGAGCAAAAAAGGTCATTTTGTCAGCACCCGCCAAAGGGGATATCACAACTCTCGTCATGGGGGTGAATGACGAGACATACAATCCTGACAAAGATGATATCGTCTCCAATGCCTCCTGTACGACTAACTGTCTTGCTCCTGTCGCGAAAGTGCTCCACGAACAGTTCGGTATCCGCCGGGGTTTCATGACGACGGTCCATTCCTATACGAATGACCAGCGGATCTTGGACTTGCCCCATTCCGACTATCGCCGTGCACGGGCAGCCGCTGAATCGATCATCCCGACGACTACAGGTGCCGCAGCTTCTGTGGCCAAGGTGCTCCCGGACTTAAAAGGGAAGTTGGATGGCATGGCCGTTCGGGTGCCGACGCCGAATGTCTCGCTTGTCGACTTTGTCGTGGAATTGGACAAGGTAGTGACAGTAGAGGAAGTCAACACCGCTCTACGGAAAGCCGCCGAAAGTGAAATGAAAGGCATCCTGTCATACTCGGATTTGCCTTTAGTTTCCAAGGACTACAATGGCAATACGTCTTCCTCGACGGTAGACGGTCTATCAACAATGGTCATGCAGGAAAACCTCGTTAAAGTCATCTGTTGGTATGACAATGAGGCCGCCTATGCTGCCCGATGTGTTGATTTGGCACGGTTGATCGCAAGCAAAGGGGTTTGAAAACTTCTTCTGTTAGATAAACATAGCCATTCTAACGGGAATTGCTTATAATGAGTAGATGGGTAAGAGGAGCGGGGATACCCCGGTCCTTCTTTTTAATTAATCTTGGAGGTGGGCATTTTTCATGGAGTCTAAAAAGACGATGAAAGATATGCAGCTGGAAGGGCAACGTGTATTTTGCCGTGTCGATTTCAATGTACCAATGGAGAACGGGGAAGTAACGGACGATACCCGGATCCGGGCTGCAATCCCGACGATTGAATACATGGTGGAAAATGGGGCAAAAGTGATTTTAGCCAGTCACTTAGGCCGTCCGAAAGGAAAAGTGGTCGAAGAGATGCGACTCGCGCCAGCGGGACATAAACTTGCGGAGCTTCTAGGGAAACCGGTGAAGATCCTCAAAGAATCCGTCGGAACGGCAGTGGAAGAAGAAGTGGCTTCCATGGCGAACGGCGATATTGTCCTGCTTGAAAATGTACGGTTCAATGAAGGGGAAGAGAAAAATGACCCTGAACTGGCGAAGGAGTTCGCAAAGCTCGCGGATGTATTCGTCAATGACGCATTCGGAACTGCTCACCGTGCGCATGCCTCCACGGCAGGAATTGCAAATTACATACCAGGCGTCCTCGGATTCTTGCTTGAAACAGAACTGGACGTTCTTGGAAAAGCTTTATCGCATCCGGAACGCCCATTCACTGCGATCGTAGGCGGTGCAAAAGTAAAAGATAAGATCGGTGTCATTGATAATCTACTTGATATTGCAGACAACCTTCTCATCGGAGGCGGTCTTTCCTATACATTTACAAAAGCACAAGGATATGAGACAGGTAATTCGCTTGTAGAAGAAGATAAAATCGAATTGGCCAAGTCCTTCATTGAAAAAGCGAAGGAAAAGGACGTCAACCTGTATCTACCGATTGATGCAGTCGTCGCCGATTCGTTTTCGGAAGAAGCGGAGACACAAACGGTTTCCATCGATGCCATTCCGGAAGGCTGGATGGGGCTGGATATCGGACCGGAAACGGCGAAGTTGTATGCGGACGTCATCCGGAATTCGAAGTTCGTCATTTGGAACGGACCGATGGGTGTCTTTGAGATGGAACCATTTGCAGGCGGTACGAAAGAAGTGGCTTTGGCGACAGCTGAAACCGAGGCGTATACGATTATCGGGGGCGGGGATTCAGCAGCGGCTGTCGAAAAATTCAACGTGGCCGACAAGATGGATCACGTATCCACAGGCGGTGGAGCATCATTGGAATTCATGGAAGGCAAAGAGCTCCCTGGAGTTGTGGCATTGCAGGATCAATGAGTGGAGGTACTGATTTGCGAAAACGAATCATTGCAGGAAACTGGAAGATGTATAAGACGAGTGAAGAAGCGAAAAGCTTTGTTCGGGAAGTGATCGGCAAGCTGACGGGTTCCGATAAGGTCGAACCGGTCGTTTGTCCGCCATCCCTGTATCTGGAAGAGTTGGTTCGATTGACCGCGACTTCTTCATTGTCCATTGGCGCACAGACGATGCACGAGGAGAAAGAGGGGGCATTCACCGGTGAAGTGAGCCCGGCCATGTTGGCGAATGTTGGGGTACGCTATGTCATTCTCGGACATTCGGAGCGCCGCCAGTATTTCAATGAAACCGATAGCGCCGTGAACCGGAAAGTCCAAGCAGCTTTCGAAAACGGTTTGACGCCGATTGTCTGCGTTGGCGAAACCTTGGAGCAGCGTGAGGCTGGTCAGACGGCACAATTGGTTGCGGACCAAGTGGAAAAAGCGTTCAATGGGATTGATGCAGAATCGGCGGAAAAAGCGGTTATCGCCTATGAGCCGATTTGGGCGATCGGTACGGGGAAAACAGCAACCGCTGAAGATGCCAATGAAGTGTGCGGAACGATCCGTCAAACCATTGGCAAGTTGTATGGAGAAAATGTTGCAAGCCAAATCCGTATTCAGTACGGAGGCAGCGTGAAACCTGATAACATTGGCGAACTCCTATCCATGGAGCATATCGACGGTGCATTGGTCGGCGGGGCAAGTTTGAATCCGGCTTCATTTTTACGATTAGTGGAGGTCGGCGGGAATGAGTAAGACAGGCCCTGTTGCTTTAATCATTTTGGATGGATTCGGGCTGCGCGATGATAACTTCGGCAATGCGGTCGCGCAGGCGAACAAGCCGAACTTCGATATTTTGTGGAACAACTATCCACATACTACGTTGACGGCTTCCGGCGAAGCGGTCGGCCTTCCCGACGGACAAATGGGGAATTCCGAGGTCGGTCATTTGAATATCGGAGCCGGCCGGATTGTATACCAGAGCCTCACACGCATCAATAAGTCGATCCGGGAAGCTGACTTTTTTAATAATGAAGTGCTGTTGGATGCCGTTGCACATGCGAAAGAACGAGGGTCGGCACTTCACTTGATGGGTCTCCTATCTGATGGCGGAGTGCATAGCCATTATGATCATCTTTTTGCATTGCTGCGACTTGCAAAGTTGAATGGCATTGAAAAAGTATATATCCACGGGTTCCTCGACGGACGGGATGTCGGTCCGCAAACCGCCCTTGATTATATCGAAAAGACCGAGTCTGTAATGAAAGAGCTGGAGGTGGGCAAGTTCGCTTCCATCTCTGGACGGTATTATGCAATGGACCGGGACAAGCGATGGGATCGGGTAGAGAAAGCCTATCGCGCCATTGCAGATGGAGTTGCCCAAACTGCAGCGACTCCGTCGGCCGGCGTTCTGGCTTCGTACGAGCGCGAACGCCATGATGAATTTGTCATGCCGTTCATTATAGAAGAGCTGGGAGAGCCGGTTGCCACGGTGAACAGTGGGGATGCGGTCGTGTTCTTCAATTTCCGTCCAGACCGCGCCATCCAGCTATCCCGTGCATTTACCGAGCCGACATTCAATGAATTCCAGACGAAAGAGTTGGAAGACTTGAAATTCGTGGGCTTTACGCATTATAGTGACGAAGTAGTGGCGAACGTTGTGTTCAGCAATGAAAATCTGGACAACACGATCGGGGAAGTCCTATCGAAAAACGGCTTGCGCCAATTGCGCATTGCGGAAACAGAGAAGTATCCACACGTCACTTTCTTCATGAGCGGTGGCAGGGAGGATAATTTCGAAGGGGAAGAGCGGCTGCTCATCAATTCTCCGAAAGTGGCGACGTATGACTTGAAGCCGGAGATGAGCGCATTTGAAGTGACGGACGCCCTGCTGGATGGCATTGCGGCCAACCGCTATGACGCCATCATCCTGAACTTTGCCAATCCGGATATGGTCGGCCATAGTGGAATGTTGGAACCGACGATCAAAGCGGTTGAAACAGTCGATCAATGCTTAGGCAAGATAATCGATGCCTTACTCGCAAAAGGCGGGACGGCCATCGTGACAGCCGACCACGGAAATGCGGACGAAGTGACGACGCAGGACGGTGCACCGATGACGGCGCATACGACCAATCCGGTGCCTGTCATTGTGACGAAACCGGACATCGAGTTGCGGGAAGGCGGCATTTTGGCCGACCTGGCTCCGACGATGCTGAAATTATTGGATATTGAGCAACCGGAAGAAATGACCGGTACACCATTATTTTAAAAGGGGATAAATGACATGCCAATCATTACAATGATCCAAGGTAGAGAAGTACTTGATTCACGTGGAAATCCGACAGTGGAAGTGGAAGTCATCACGGAAAGCGGCGCATTCGGACGTGCAATCGTTCCTTCCGGTGCATCCACAGGAGAATACGAAGCAGTCGAATTACGCGATGGTGACAAAGATCGTTATCTTGGGAAAGGTGTCTTGAAAGCTGTTGAGCACGTGAATGACGTCATTGCAGAAGAGCTGGAAGATGTCTATTCCGTTTTGGATCAAGTGTCAATCGACAAAGCGTTGATCGAACTGGACGGCACTTCGAATAAAGGGAAATTGGGTGCGAACGCAATCCTAGGTGTATCCATGGCGGTTGCACATGCGGCAGCGGATTATCTGGATATGCCGTTGTATCAATACTTGGGCGGAGTCAATGCGAAGCAATTGCCTGTACCGATGATGAATATCTTGAACGGCGGCGAGCACGCGGACAACAACGTCGATATCCAAGAATTCATGATCATGCCGGTTGGCGCAGAATCATTCCGTCACGGTCTTCGCATGGGTACGGAAATCTTCCACAGCTTGAAATCTGTATTGCAGGCAAAAGGATTGAACACAGCGGTTGGCGATGAAGGTGGATTCGCTCCGAACCTATCTTCCAACGAAGAAGCTCTTACGACGATTTTGGAAGCTATCGAAAAAGCGGGCTATAAAGCAGGCGAAGAAATCGTCCTAGCGATGGACGTTGCATCTTCCGAGTTTTACAACAAAGAAGAAGGCATTTATAACCTTTCAGGCGAAGGCATCGTCCGCACATCAGAGGAAATGGTTGCTTGGTATGAAGAGCTTTGCAATAAATACCCGATCGTTTCGATTGAAGACGGATTGGACGAAAACGACTGGGCGGGCCATAAATTGCTGACAGAGCGTATCGGCCATAAAGTACAGCTTGTTGGAGACGATTTATTCGTCACAAACACGGAAAAACTGGCGCGCGGCATCGAAGAAGGCGTCGGCAACTCGATATTGATCAAAGTGAACCAAATCGGTACGTTGACAGAAACATTCGACGCAATCGAAATGGCGAAACGCGCAGGCTACACAGCGGTCATCTCCCACCGCAGCGGTGAGTCTGAAGATACGACAATCGCGGACATCGCAGTTGCAACAAACGCGGGTCAAATCAAGACTGGTGCCCCTTCCCGTACAGACCGTGTTGCGAAGTACAACCAATTGCTACGCATCGAAGACCAATTGGATGAAACGGCACAATACTTGGGAATCAAAACTTTCTACAACTTGAAAAAATAAGTTTGAAGCTGAAAAAAGTCCACTACGGTGGGCTTTTTTTGTGGGTTTTGCAAGCAAAAATGGGTCGAATGCAAGCAATCTGGTGCGGAGTGCAAGGAAAGGTGCAGCGAGCGCAAGCAAACCGGTGTTGAGTGCAAGCAAATCATGATTTGGGGAAGAAACGGGGCGACACACTGCTTGATTTAATCAGATAAAAGTCCTGTTTCGGGAATAAAACTTCGGAACTGACGGATAAAATATAAAAAGTGACGAATAAATATATAAAAGTGAAGGATATCCTTGTAAAAGTGACGGATATAAGTTTAATTGTGAAGGATATCCGTTCCACTCCAATGAGATGTCAGCTTTGCTAACTTCGATCCAATTCGACCCGTTTTCAGCCAATCTCAGAAAAGGTTGTCAGGACATTGTCGTTTTGGTAAAATAGAAGTATTGTGAAGTTCGATTCAGGAGGTGGAACAAAATGCACGCATTGCTAATGACGCTACTTGTAGTCGTAGCCTTGGCATTAATCGCAGTCGTTTTATTGCAGTCCGGAAAAAGTGCAGGTCTTTCAGGAGCCATCTCTGGTGGAGCTGAACAACTTTTCGGAAAACAAAAAGCGCGTGGCTTGGATCTCGTTTTACAACGGGTCACCATTGTCCTTTCCATTTTGTTTTTCGTATTGGCGATTGCCATCGTTAAATTCTAATTCATGACTAATAAAATGATCAACGCCTGACCTTCCGAATGGTCGGGCGTTTTTTATAGGAGGCTGTACGAAATGAGAATCACACCACCGAAACCGTTCTTTTTCGAGAAAGGGAAGCGCGCCGTTTTGCTGCTTCACGGATTTACCGGGAATTCGGCGGATGTCCGGATGCTCGGACGGTTTTTAGAGAAGAAAAATTATACTTCATTAGCTCCTCATTATAAAGGGCATGGCGTCCCGCCGGAGGAATTGATCAAGACTGGTCCCGATGAGTGGTGGCAGGATGCCGTCAACGGCTATAACGAGCTGAAGGAAGCCGGCTATGAGGAGATCGCAGTCATCGGACTCTCCCTAGGTGGCGTATTTTCACTGAAAATAGGGTATAACATGCCAGTGAAAGGGATTGCCACGATGTGTGCGCCGATGTCGATGCGCACGACCGACCTCATGTATGAGGGTGTCCTGAAATATGCGCGGGAATATAAGCGATTTGAAGGAAAAAGCGAAGAAGAAATCGAAAAGGAAGTCGAGGCGCTGGAGAAGCAGTCCATGCCTTCCTTAGCGGTCCTTCGAGATCTGGTCTATGATGTCCGAGACCATGTCGACCATATTTATGCACCGCTGTTCGTCGTTCAGGCAACGCATGACGATGTGATCGACCCCGATTCCGCAAACTACATTTATGAGAACGCCGAATCCGTCGAGAAGCGGATCAAATGGTACGAAGAATCCGGACATGTCATTACGCTCGGACCTGAAAAAGAACAGCTCCATGAAGACCTGTTCGAATTTCTAGAATCGCTTGATTGGAACGTGTGAATTATCAATTACGCCTCGGCGTAATTGCGTCCAGATTTTGAATCGAGCTTGCTCGATTAACTCCTTTCAAAATCTGTGACATCCGCCGGAGGCTTTATCATTCATTCAGCGGGCTTTGTCCGCTGAATGAATGATAATCGAAATGACCAAGCTATAGTATTGAAGGAGGGTTGCAATTGGACAGTTTTGAACTGGATTTACAGCAACGATTGCTGGATTTAATGAGAGAAGATGCTTATAAACCGTTAACGGTTCAAGAAATTCAAGAACTGATGGGAATGGAGCAAGCCGCCGAGTTCAAGGAATTGGTGAAAATGCTTGTCCAACTCGAGCAGAAAGGACAGATTGTCCGTTCCCGGACGAACCGTTATGGCGTACCGGAACGGATGAATCTTGTACGTGGGAAATTCATCGGGCATGCCAAAGGGTTCGGATTCGTGGCACCTGAGACAGACGGGATGGATGATATTTTCATTCCACCTCATGAAGTGAACGGGGCGATGAATGGGGATATCGTCCTTGTCCGTGTTTCCAACAGCCAAATGGGCGATCGGCGCGAGGGCACGGTCATCCGTATCGCGGAACGGGGTACGACGAAAGTGGTCGGCACCTATCAGGACAATAAAGGCTTCGGCTTCGTCATTCCGGATGATAAGAAGCTCCCCATGGATATTTTCATCGGGAAAGGCGATTCCCTTGGGGCGGTGGATGGCCATAAAGTGGTCGTCGAAATCACCAATTGGCCGGATGAACTGAAATCCGCAACCGGAATGGTCACCCAGATCCTGGGCCATAAAAACGACCCGGGCGTCGATATCCTGTCGATCATCTACAAACATGGGATTGAAATCGAATTCCCGCAGGAAGTGATCGACCAGGCGAATAAAATCCCGGATACAGTGCAGGAAAAGGATTTATTCAAACGGCGTGACGTCCGTGATGAATTGACGATCACAATTGACGGCGCCGATGCCAAGGATTTGGATGACGCCATCTCCGTAACGAGGGATGAAAGCGGAAATTATATCTTATCCGTCCATATTTCGGACGTCAGTTATTACGTCACCGAAAACTCGCCCATGGATGCGGAAGCATATGAGCGCGGGACGAGTGTGTACTTGACGGATCGGGTCATCCCGATGCTGCCACATAAATTATCGAACGGCATCTGTTCATTAAACCCGGGCGTGGACAGACTTACTCTAACTGCCAAGATGACGATAGACCGGAACGGGAAAGCTATCGAGCATGAGATTTTCGAAAGTGTCATCCGCTCCGATGAACGGATGACGTATACGGATGTTTATAAAATCATCGAAGAAAAAGATGAGGAACTACTTGCAAAATACGAGCATATCGTGCCGATGCTTAACGATATGGCGGACCTGGCCCAAATCCTGAGGCAGAAGCGGATGGATCGGGGAGCGATCGACTTCGATTTCAAGGAATCCAAGATCTTGGTCGATGAAAACGGCTGGCCGACCGATGTCGTCGTCCGGGAACGCACGGTTTCCGAGCGCCTCATCGAGGAATTCATGCTGGCGGCGAATGAAACGATTGCCGAGCATTTCCACTGGATGCAAGTGCCGTTCATCTATCGGATCCACGAAAATCCGAAAGAGGAGAAATTGCAGCGGTTCTTCGAATTCCTTACGAATTTCGGAATCGTCGTAAAAGGGACGGGCAATGCAGTCCATCCTCGCGCCTTGCAGGAAATCGTCGAGTCGATTGAAGGATTGCCGGAAGAGACCGTCATTTCCACGATGCTCCTGCGGTCGATGCAGCAAGCGAAATATTTCGAGGAAAGCTTGGGGCATTTCGGGTTGTCCACTGATTTCTATACGCATTTCACGGCACCGATCCGTCGTTATCCGGACTTGATCGTCCATCGGTTGATCCGGACGTATTTGCTTGAAAAAGATGTGTCGTCCCAAACGCTGACCCATTGGAGTGCGGAACTGCCGGAGATCGCACAGCATACGTCCGATCGGGAACGCCGCGCTGTCGATGCAGAGCGGGATACCGAATCTTTGAAAAAGGCTCAGTATATGCTGGATAAGATCGGGGAGGAGTTCGAAGGCGTCATTTCCTCTGTGACGAACTTCGGCATGTTCGTCGAACTGGAAAACACGATCGAAGGGCTCGTCCATGTCAGCTATATGACGGATGACTATTACCGATTTGACGACCGTCAAATGATCATGATCGGGGAGCACACCGGCAAGCAATTCCGGATCGGGGATGAAGTGACGGTGCGCGTCGTTTCGGTCAAGCCGGAAGAGCAGGCCATCGACTTCGAAATCGTCGGCATGAAACAATCCTTCCACCGCAAACGGAAAGAGACACCGACTGTCATCCACGCGAAGAAAAGAGTCGGCGGTAGCGACAAAAAGTCCGAAGGCAATGGACGGGATCGGAAGAAATCCGGTTCAGGCGGTTCGGGCAATAAAAAGAAGAAGTTTTACGAGGGCGTTGCGAAGAAGTCCAAGAAGCAAGCGCCAAGAAAGAGAAAATGATGCCGGAGAGGTAAACGCCCCTCCGGTATTCTTGAGGGGGTAACGAGATGGCAAAAGGCCAAGGGAAAATGGTGGCTGTCAATAAAAAGGCGAATCATGATTTCGCCATCGAAGAAACGATCGAAGCGGGCATCGTGCTCCAAGGGACGGAGATCAAATCGATCCGCAACGGGAAGGTGCAATTGCGCGATGCGTTCGTCCGGATCCGCAATAATGAAGCATGGATATCCAATATGCACATCAGCCCGTATGATCAGGGAAACCGGTTCAACCATGATCCGCTCCGTTCAAGGAAACTACTGCTTCATAAAAAGCAGATCAATACGTTGATCGGCCAGACGAAAGAAGCGGGCATGGCGATTGTCCCGTTGAAGATGTACTTGAAAGACGGATTCGCCAAAGTGCTGATCGGCGTCGGAAAAGGGAAGAAACATTACGACAAACGAGAAGACTTGAAGAAAAAAGAAGCGAAACGCGAGATGGAGCGCGCCTTCAAGGCCAAACAGCAGTATTGATTTTTGGCCGAAAATGAGGTATGATAAGTACAGAAAGTTAAGTTCGGTACCTCGAAAGTCGAGGCTATCCTGACATTCCCATTCGGGGACGTTACGGATTCGACAGGGGTGGTCTGAGCTTGAGTTGCGCGTCGGAGGGCTCGGCTCCGTCAGAAACGGCACTCTATAATAACAGGCAAAACAAACAACAACCTAGCATTCGCAGCGTAAGCTGACGAATCTGCCTTGCAGTTCCATCGCCCATGTGGCATTGTAAGGCTCACTTATTAGTGGGATACGACGGCTGCCGCCTCCTGAGGCAGACGGAAGAGATTTCCAGGATAGCGTACAAGACGCCCTGATTGTCGGCATAATGCTACGCGAATCGCAAATAGACGATCTACACGCGTAGATGCTTGAGTGTTGGAGCCTCTGGACGCGGGTTCGACTCCCGCCGTCTCCATAATTTTATGGAAAACATCACGGATTATAAAGCATAAATTTTCCATCTGGAAAGTTTATGCTTTATTTTATTTTAATAAAGCTTCATCGGGAGGAGAACTATAATGATAACAGCTTTGAGCAATTTTAAATCAATAACAGCGTGCAATTTGTCGAAATTATAACGTATTAATTTGTTTGGTGGAAAAAATAATACAGGTAAGTCGACAATAATGGAGGCACTTTTTTTGCATGATCGACAAAATCCCGATTCCTTCATTCGTTTGCATAAGTGGTGGAATGCACCAGCGATGACGAGTTTCGAGAAACAATTCCGAATTATTTCTGAATTGTGCGATGCACAGGTACCTATTATTATAGGGGTGATTCTTATGTTGGATAATATAAATGAAAAAAAGGCGCGACTGGATGCCCTCAGACCTTTTTCAACCTATACAGTGAATAGTTTGCGTGAAAAGTTGTTGCTGGAATGGACATACAACTCGAATGCAATTGAAGGCAATACATTAACGATCAATGAAACAAAAGTTGTGCTTGAAGGCATTACGGTTGGTGGAAAGACGCTACGAGAGCATTTAGAAGTCATTAATCATCGGGATGCAATTCATTATGTAGAGGAAATTGTCCAAAAAGAAGAGGTCTTTTCTGAATGGCAAATAAAGAATATTCACCGTCTCGTCTTAAAAGGGATTGATGATTCCTATGCAGGTGTTTATCGTGATCAGCAAGTGTTTATTTCTGGGGCAAAGCACATTCCACCTGCTCCACTACTTATTCCTGAGAAGATGGAGCAACTGATACATTGGTATCAAACTGAGGGAGTTCACTTGCATCCGGTTGTTCGAGGGGCAATGCTGCATGCAGTTTTTGTAGGTATTCACCCTTTTATTGATGGAAACGGGCGTACATCTAGGCTTTTGCTAAATTTGGAGTACATGAAAGAAGGGTATCCACCTGTAATTATCAAGGTGGAAAAACGTCTTGCTTATTACGAGGCATTAGATAAAGCGCATACAACTGAAAAGTATGATGATTTCATTCAGCTAGTCGCGGAGGCTGTAGATGAATCGTTAGATCTTTATTTGGGTGTTGTATAAGAAAATATATCAACATTTGCAAACATGTCTAGTTCAAAACTTCAGCGGAATTAGGTATTTTATATTTTTCGAATAAATTCTCATTAAAGACAAGAAAAGTAGGTGAAAAAAGTGGGGAAATATCAATTGGATAACAAAGGTAAGGCAGCTGTGACAAAGTATCATGAAAAAAACAAGCCTGCCCAATTTGATAAAAAGCAGCAACTTGAAAAAATACGTACGGAGTATTTAAAAAGGAAGCAAAAACAAGCAGATTGAATAAGGTACCTGCGCATCACTGAATCAGAAATAATTCCGAATTGTTTCTGAATCGCGCGATGCACAGGTACCTATTCTAAATGGGGGATGTGAATGATGTGGAGATGATACCGATTCCTGCAGAAGCAGTGCGCATTACCAGCACCTCAAGCAAAGGGGATCAATCAAAATGGCATATTGGTGATAAGTGGATTAAACAAAACATACGGGGGTATGAAGGACTTGCGGAGGTACTTGCATCACTCATTCTATCTTGCTCAACATTAGAGAAGGGCCAGTATGTCACTTACAAACCTTGTAAAATCCTTTTACCCACCGGCGAAACATCCAACGGCTGTTATTCGTATGACTTTAGAGGAAAGCTACAAGAAGTCACGCTTGAACGTTTATTCGAAGCGAATTTCACCTCAAGCGATTTCATTCTGAATGATAAAGCTTTATCTACAAATGAAAAATTTGAAAAGATTATGCAGCACGTGGAGGCATTTACTGGACTGGACGTCCGTGATGAAATTGCCCAAATGCTCGCATTCGATGCACTTATTTTAAATGAAGATCGGCATACAAATAATATTCTATTTTTATATTATCCAGTTGAAAAGTCTTGGAAGATCGCACCGATTTTTGATAATGGACTTAGCTTATTATCGGATGAAAAAGATTATCTACCTGGCAAACCGCTGACAATACTAAAACGAAAAGTGAAGGCAAAGCCATTCAATTCGAGTTTTTCCAAGCAGCTAGCCCTTTATAAGGGACCCGCATTTATCAATAAAACCAACCTATTACATCAACTGGAAACGACGGATATCGATTTTGGTCGCGCGAAGCTGGTACTTCTTTCGCAAATGAATGACCCTAGTTTTGCGCATCTGTTCTTTGAAGGAAGTGATCCCGATGATTGATTATATGAAGTTTGATGTGATGTGGATGGATGAAGTGATTGCGCATGTAGACTTAAAACCATCGAATGGCGGAACACCATATGTCATTAATTATATTAGTGACTTCAATAAACAGTTTTCTCCAAATATGGAGGGGCATATTACAACAGAAGAACTGGAGAAATGGTTGAAATGGCGCACTTTCCCCCCTACTCGCGCCAATGCCGACGAACTACTCCAAAGTCTTGGCATGCAAGCATATAATCGCTGGGGCATTGTTCGAAAAACGCATGGTGTCATGGCGGATGATGAAATTTGGCTGCGGTTTGAGGGAGAAACATTGAGGCATAAGGACGTTTGTTTGCGGAAGGAGCTTTATTATCCGGAAGATTCATCCATTGCAGAATGATTGTGGTGGAGACCTCTGGACGCGGGTTCGACTCCCACCGTCTTCATAAATAATTGGTTATAAGCTTACAAAGTACGATGCACAGGTACCTATTTGAATAAGGTACCTGTGCACCATTGAATTCAGAGACAATTCAGAATTATTTCTGAATTGTGCAATGCACAGGCACCTGTTATTAAATTGTTTCCAAGTTGTGCGATGCACAGGCACCTGTTATTTGTTGACTTCCTTCACGTATGGTGATAATCTTATTTTCATTAGAGATATCAGGAGTCTCTAATGTCTGTGTTAGGAAAAAGGAGGATATGTATGAAGTATTCAAACGCGACAAACTACGCCCTGCACACAATGGTGCATTTGATACTACAGCCTAGGGAGAGCTTGGTAGGAGTGCAGGAATTAGCCGAAATGCAGCATCTTTCTCCGACGTACCTTTCTAAGATATTAACCAAACTTGCGAAAGCCGGTTTGGTCGAGTCGACACCCGGAGCGAGGGGAGGCTATAAAATCTCCAGAACAAAACAGGAAATATCCTTTTTAGATGTTATTCATGCGATTGAAGGAGATGCAAGCTTATTCGACTGTTCCATACATCATGAAGGCTGCTTGATTGAGAAAGTCATGTGGCAGGCAGAGGAAAATATGAAAAGTGAATTGAAATCGAAGCTATTGATCAACATTGCCAAAGAAGCAGAATCCAAACAGAAGTAACCAAAAAGATAATAACAGTAAGTTTAAACTGCTACTAACAAAGGAGGATATATATGCATCACCCACATGGTAAGCATAGCAAAGGAAAGGTATCGTACTTGGAAAGTCCCGAACGAAGAAAAGAATTTTCCCCGGAACAGCTGCTGAACATGATTCCTTTAAAAGAAACGGACAGCATCTTAGACTTTGGCGCCGGAACCGGTTATTTTTCCATCCCGGTGGCGAAGAGGACCGCGGGCAAGGTATACGCCTTAGATATCGATGCTACAATGCTGGAAATAATAAAAGAGAAAGCCTTGAAGGAGCAGCTTACGAATATTGTTCCGGTGCAAAAAAGTATGGAGGAACTTTCTTTACCTGATGGAACTATCGATATGATTATTGCTTCCCTGGTATTGCATGAAATTCAGCCGTTAGGACCACTGTTACAGCAAATGAGAAATGTGTTGAAAACAGAAGGCTATCTGATCTGTCTGGAACTCGAACCAAAAGGAAGTTCTAATAAAGGACCTCGGATTACTATGGAAGGAATGGAGCGAGAAATGAAAGAAGCAGGATTCCATGTAACGGAGAAATATTTCCCGTCGGAATCTCTATACATGCTCATTGCGCAGAAAACGGATTGACCGATTATTTTTTTGTTTAATTAAGGATATCAGGTGTCTCTAAAATCCTCAATGTATTTTTACTATGAGATGTAATTGACGAGCTAGTTTGCTTGCTCGAGGCAAACAGAGCAGAAATGATGTAGCAAGTGGCGGAGCCCCGTGTTAGTGACAACTTTCGCGATAACGGAGCTGCCACTTGTTTTCATTTCATCAGGATGAACGCACAATCGGACGTAAAAAAAGGTGGTCTTAGTGGGCCGATCTTCACAGCGTTCGTGTTATACATATTTTTCGGTACATCGCTATAATCTTTTGGTTTTCCTTTTTCCATTCCTTACTTCGCATGGGAAGCTTGAATTGTTTTTCCATTTCGGTCATTAGCCCAGCTAACAGTATATCCTTTTGCGGCTGGTCGAAAAAGATGATTCGTTCATATTCTTTTTGGTAATCCGCTAGTGACTTGGCTGTCATTGTATAGCCCCTCCCTTTTAACTCCACCTATCCGTTAGAATTAATTCATGATAGCAACACAAAAAAGTGTGACTGTAAGTATATCTTTGTCACTCCGGCAGGATATACTGAAAAAGAGGTGTTACCGAAACTAATGCAAGGGTGGATGGATTATAGATGATACGTTTTGAAAGTGATTATTTAGAAGGTGCGCATGAACAAATTCTGAAACGGCTACTGGAAACCAATGAGGTACAGACGCCTGGATACGGTGTGGATGAGTATTGTGAAAGGGCCAGGGGCTATATTCGAAAAGCGTGTGATATGGAGAATGCAGATGTACACTTCTTAGTGGGCGGAACGCAAGCGAATACTGCGATTATATCATCCATATTGCGCCCGCATCAAGGAGCGGTTTCTGCAATTACGGGTCATATCGCGGGACATGAATCGGGGGCAATTGAAGCGACTGGACATAAAGTGCTTACTTTGCCGAGTGATGATGGGAAAATTAAAGCAAAACAAGTAAAGGATCTATATGATGCTCATTGGAATGATGCCACTCATGAACATATGGTACAGCCGGGTTTGGTTTACATATCACATCCTTCCGAGAATGGGACGACTTATAGCAAATCCGAATTGGAGGAATTGAGCAAAGTTTGCCGCGAATGTGGTTTGCCATTATTTATGGATGGGGCTCGATTAGGGTATGGCCTCGCTGCAAAAGACAACGATCTCTCGTTAGAGGATATCGCAAGGCTTTGTGATGTATTCTATATCGGCGGAACGAAACTTGGAGCTTTGTTCGGAGAAGCTGTTGTCATTACAAATGATGATCTTAAAAAAGACTTTCGGTATATGATCAAACAAAAAGGCGGATTGCTCGCGAAGGGAAGATTATTAGGGATCCAGTTTGAGGCCTTGTTTGAAGATGGCCTCTACTATGAGATTTCCAAGCATGCGGTTGACATGGCGATGATGATTCGGGAGGCGTTTGTTGAAAAAGGATTTTCATTAAGATATGATTCCAAGACAAATCAACAGTTTCCCATTTTGCCGAATGATGTATTAAGTAAATTGAGCGGTAACTATTCTTTTTCCTATTGGGAGAAGGTCGATGATACGCAAAGTGTTGTGAGATTTTGTACGAGCTGGGCAACGAAAAAGGAAAATGTTGAAAAACTGATTGAGGATATTAAGAATATGGATCGTTGATATTTTTTGACCCGTCGGAGGCCTCGGCTCCGTCAGAAACGGCAGTAAATAATAACTGGCAAAACAAACAACGACTTAGCATTTGAAGCGTAAGCTGATGAATCTGCCTTGCAGTTCCATCGCCCATGTGGCATTGTAAGGCTCACCTATTGGTGGGATACGACGGCTGCCGCCTCCTGAGGCAAACGGAAGCGCGAACCTCAATAGACAATCTACACGCGTAGATGCTTGAGTGTTGGAGCCTCTGGACGCGGGTTCGACTCCCGCCGTCTCCATAGTAAGATATGGTGCAAATGCAGTCGTATTAATGGTTTATAAAGTTAGGGATATTGAACGGGAGTTGAACTCTTGTTGAATATCCCTATTTTTATCACTACATATTTTAAGCGGATTTTAATCATATGACCTTCTAATTCAACTATGAAATGGGAGGTTTTTTCTATGTCTAGAAGTAGAAGACATGGCGTATTTGCGGTGAGTGGTGATGTGGTATAAATATTAATTTGGTAATTAGGTAATTAGTGTTATAATATTGGTAATAATCAATCAGCTGGGAGGAGAATAATCATGGAATTACCAATTAAAAAAGTTGTTAGTTTTACGTGTCCTAATTGCAACGAGAAATTTTCAGCATCGGCTGTAATTCAAGATTTAGAACATGTGAGTTCGGCCGAACGAGGCATGGGAACAGAGAACCAATATGATTTCTCAACGCAAGTACAATGCACCAATTGTAAACATGGATGGGATGCGGAAGGTGAACTTTGGGAATACCCTTCAGATACTATTAACTTAATCGAAATTAAATAGGAAATATAGGCTTCGCTAATAACTAGCGAAGTCTATGATATTGATTACACCTACGATTCAACATAATTGAAAGAGGTTTTTGGGGAACGAAGAACAGGTTAATAGTTTTCAAGCTTTTTCAGTTGATAAATATTTTTATTAACAAAAATATTGTAGGGGGTAATTTTATGAAATTAGCCGAAATTGAAATCGAAAATTTTAAGGGGATTGGGGAAGCAGTAAAAATAAAAATTGATAATATAGTTGCTTTAATTGGTAATAATAATGTTGGTAAAACAACTATACTTTCAGCTTATGAAGCTTTTGCAGATAGTGGTTCAAAGTTAACGGAAAAAGATTATTATCAAGAAGACACTAATAATATACCGACAATTATAGGTATTTTTGTAGATGTCCCTACTGGAATTGGAATAGGTGAACAATGGATCCATGATGATGAACATCTTAATTATAAAAATTGTATAAAAGTTAAATACGTATGGGAAGGGCCTAATCAAAACAGAAAAAAGTATTCATATTTACCATCAGAGGACAAGTTGTAACTGCTAAACTAAAATGGACAGTTTTTGCTCGATAGAACTGAACAGTTTCCAGCCACAATCCCTCCTACCA
>NZ_JBFEGI010000020.1:0-28479 GCF_047228905.1 Sporosarcina sp. 179-K 3D1 HS | reverse complement strand
CCTCTGCGGGCATGAGTCCCAAACCAGGAAACCCAGCTCATGGGGCTGGCTTTGCCCGACAAGGCTATCATGCCCGCTCCTCCATGTAAAGTTGCGAGCAAATGAATTGCAGAACCAGTATGACCAAGCATATTTGCGTCATCAGGAAGAGCTTGAAAACATTGAAAGGGAATTTACACAAGATTAAGGACTTGACTAGGATGCCAGGTACTCACACAATTAGAGAGGCATGAATTGTGTGAGAATCTAGTATCCCGGCGTAGATAGGGAGGGCTAGCTGTTATTTAACCAACTCATGTTGGAAAGCATAAATGACCGCCTGTGTGCGGTCTTGCACTTCGAGTTTCGATAAGAGGTTGCTGACATGCGTCTTCACTGTTTTCAGTGCGATAAAGAGTTCATCCGCGATGTCTTGATTGGTTTTGCCTTTTGCGAGCAGGAGCAAAATTTCCAGTTCCCGTTCGGTCAGATCATCATGAAGCGCGCGCTCGTTACTCGCCCGCATCTTTTGCATCATTTTCGTTGTCACTTCCGGTTCCAGCACGGTTTGCCCTTTCAGCGTTTCACGGATGGCCTCCGCGATCCGCTTGGCATTCGATGTCTTCAATATGTAGCTGATGGCTCCGGCTTCCAGGGCGGGGTATACTTTATCATCATCTAAGAAACTCGTGACAATGACAATTTTCGCTTCCGGCCATTCCCGAATGATGGCAGCGGTTGCTTCCGCTCCGTTCATTTCGGGCATTACCATATCCATCAGGATGATATCCGGACGCAACGCTAGCGCTTTATCCACGGCTTCTCGCCCATTCGACGCTTCTCCGATAACTTCCATGTCCGGCTGGATTTGCAAATAGGCGGATACCCCGATGCGCACCATTTCATGGTCATCCACTAATAGAATCCGAATCATGTGGCTCCTCTTCTCCTTTCCGAGCAGGTATTTTCACTTCCACGATCGTCCCTTGCGAAGGGACCGAGACAATTTTGCAAGTGCCCCCGATTTCAATAGCCCTTTCCTTCACATTTTGTAACCCATAGGAACCGCCTTTGCCGTCACTTTCCTTGAAGCCGACGCCATTATCCTGCACTCGGAAAATGGCCAAATGATCTCTTTCGATGAATAAAACATCGACTTCGGTCGCATGGGCATGCCGCAATGTATTAGATAACGTTTCCTGCGCAATGCGGAATAAATGATCTTCCGCCCCTTTCGATAAGCTGACTTCTTCCAATCGGTAGCGGATCGTAAACGTCACTTTCTCTTTTAATTCGACAAGCAGCTCTTCCAGACCTTCCGCAAGCGATTTGTTGTTAAGAGCGGCTGGACGGAGATGGAGCAAGAGGGCTCGCATTTCCAACTGGGCTTGTTGAACGATCCGTTCAATTTGGCGCAACGGTTTTTGGGATTCGCTATCCGCCTCCTGTTCAGTGATGGCGGAGAGTAGCATTGATGCGGCAAATAGCTGTTGGGAAACGGAATCATGCAGTTCCCGGGCGAGCCGTTGTCGTTCTTGTACAATACGTTCCTGAATCAGTTTGTCTTGCGCTTCCGCCCGTTCATCGGTGATCCGCTGCAAACTTTTCCGCTGCGATTGAAGGACGTTGGACACCGAATCGATGGCACGGTCCATCCGTGGCGTGAATTTTTCTTTCTGATGATCATTTTGTTCAGTTTCCAGTAAACTGGATAATCGCTGCTCAATCGCTTTTTCTTTTGATCGTCCCACCGAACCTGACCAGATGGCGATGCCGAAGCCGAGGAGGAGGGTGGTCATCACAATCCACAAACCGAGGGGAACGTCCGCAAACTGCATGTCATAAAAGGCGAACCAGCTTTCCTGTAACGGCAAGTCAAATAGGAAATAGATATATACGGCTGTAATTCCCGTCAGCAAGAAGGTCAAAAACAAGCCGCGCCCGATGATTGCTTTCATTTTCGATTCACCTCGATATCCCCGATCCAGGTCGACAAGGTAATGATCAGTTCCGCGTCATCATCCCGTTTCCCTTCATAGCTATCCTTCATATGAAGACTTTCATTAATCAATCGCTTCCGGTAACGATCAAATATCTGCGCGTCCCCGAGTAAGGTCGTGTAGTGGATGCGGACCGGAATTTCATAGGGGAGATCGATCCTGATTTTTCCAAGGCCTTGGCGGACTGCAATGAATGAGGCGCCTTTCGGTAGAACCGTATCCGTCACATCCACGTGGATATCCCCGAAAAAGCCTTGAATATGAATGTCTTCCCATTCATATGTTGAAAACGGGGAAGATTGGACAGAAAATAATTTGTTTTTCCAGATTCCATTCGGCGTCTCCCTTTGAAATTCCTTGAGGGGTCGGATGATTTCTTCGGAAGGCACGCCCATCCATAATTTCCGCAGCACATAGACAAGCCCGAAGAATATGAGTAAACGTAAGCTCCAGAGAGTGAGGAGTGCCATGATGATGAAGAACAAACCGAGGATAAACGTCCATTTGGAACGTTTTCGCGTCCCGTAATAGAGGAGTCCGGCTCCAAGAAGGACGAACACAATATTGCCATTATGGAAGAAAGCCGCCTCGACAAACACAAAGAGGAGGAACAGGAATCCCCAAAATGCAATTTTATTCGTGCTGAATGAATCCATTTCGTGTTGCCTCCTTCTTTAAGTCAGGATATAGGAAGAGGAAGGCTGATTGCCTTCCTCTCAAATTTGAGTACCGATTCTCTTCTAAGTTTACACAATTTCTACATCTTTTGCCGTGTTTTTTTCAAGTGATTCCAGACGGCGTTCCATGGACGAGATTTCGAATTCCCGGTCGATTTTCCCGCCGAGGTCCTCGATATATTTTTTCATCTCGGCAGTCGAGCCTATTCCGCTCTCCTTCGCGCCAGGTGAGATGAATTGATCCATCCGGCGATGGGCGCGTGTCACGTTCTCTTTCCCCATTAATTGGAGTTGGCGCACTTTCATGTCCTTCACTTTATGTTTCATTTCTTCGAATTTCTGTTCCAATGACATCAATTCATAAGCCGTTTCGGAGATGCTTTCGGAAAGCTCAGCTGCCCTCGTTTCATAGGCGAGCACTTCATTTTCCGCAAAGCTGATCAAATCGCCTTCTTCCGCTGCTTTTGCGAGTTCCAGCTGGCTCCGTCGTTTCTCCGCCATGTTTTCCGCTTCTTTCAATTCCTTCTGGAGCGCTGCTTTCAACTTGCTCTGCCGCTCCAGCAACTTACCGATCGATTCCGTCTGTTTTTCAGCTTCACGAAGGTATTGATTGAGCATGGCGATCGGGTTCTTGCTTTCCTTTTTGTCGAATAAAGTGTGTAGATCCGCTTGCACGGAATATTTGAATCTGTTCCAAAGTGAGTTCATCTGGGGTTCCTCCTCTTATTTTATAATTTCTTTCCATTGTCTCTCGAAATTGTCGAAAGGATCATTTGTTTCAGCAATGACATTGTCGTTCTCGGCACCTTTCCATTTACGCCATACGTAGAGAACGCCGATCAGGGCGATAATTCCAAAGAATGCGGGGACATTTGCGATGGCAGTCAATAAACCGATGAGTAGAACGGCTCCCCAAAATAGTTTGGATAGAGTGGACTCGCTTTTTTGCAGATAGTGGAAACCGGCGTAGGCGACCAGCGCGGAAAAGGCGAGGCCGAGCATCGATCCAAGATTCGCTACGACGACAATCCCTGCAATAATGCCAAGAACAAAGAGACCAAATTTCTTCATGTGTAGTACCTCCTTTTGTTTATACATTGATGATATCGGGTTTGCGGAATTCCCTGAACGGGCGGGAAACGGATTTTGCTCTACGCCTTAAGGCTGAGCCTATCTAATCAAAACTGGCAAATATCTATTAATTATGATAAATTCATTGTTTTTCGGAGGAAAAACGGGAGGGTGTGCCGAAGAAGGGTTAAGAAGCAGATAGGCGTTCAGAAGCCGATGCGTGAGAACTTATTACTATCTATGAATGAATCATCATTCATTATAGGGGGTTGAGGAAGTAAATGAGAGAGGTTGTTATTATCGAAGGGGTTAGGACTGCGGTCGGAAGAAGGAAGGGAAGCTTTGCCGGCTATCGGGCGGATGAATTGGCTGCGGTCGTATTGGAGGAAGTGGTCAGACGGGCCGGTGTTGAAAAGGGCGATGTGGAGGATGTCATTTTAGGTTGCGTCACGCAAATTGGTGAACAAGCGATGAATGTCGCTCGCACTTCTGCGTTGATTGCCGGATTTCCGATTCATGTGCCGGGTGTGACAATTGATCGTCAATGTGGTTCAAGCCAACAGGCGGTCCATTTCGCATCCCAGGCCATTGCGTCAGGGGATATGGATATCGTTATTGCGGGCGGTGTCGAGAATATGACGCGCTCGCCGATGTTTTCTAATATTGGAGACACCCAAACAAGTCCAAAACTGATGGAACAACATGAAATCATCAATCAAGGCTTTTCCGCTGAACGGATTGCGAAGAAATGGGGATTGTCACGCGAGGACTTGGATCGTTTTTCCATGGAAAGCCATAAACGGGCGTTCGAAGCCATCGCGGAAGGCCGTTTCCAAGATGAAATCGTACCTGTTGAAGTGGTCCAAGAAGATGGTTCGGTCCGGACGATGGAAGTCGATGAAGGTCCGCGTAAGGGATCGACGATGGAAGTGCTGGGTGGATTGCCGACTGTGTTCGACGAGGAGGGAGTCATTACGGCTGGAAATGCGAGCCAGATGAGTGACGGTGCCTCCGCGGTACTGCTCATGTCCCGCGAAAAGGCGGATGAGCTCGGGGTGAAACCGATCGCCCGCATCGTGGCCCGCTCGGTCGTCGGTTCCGATCCGACATTAATGCTCACGGGTCCAATCGAAGCGACAAAGAAAGTGTTGCTGAAAGCCGGACTGACGATTGGGGATATGGATACGTATGAGGTGAATGAAGCTTTTGCACCTGTTCCGCTTGCTTGGTTGAAGGATACGGGCGCCGATCCGGCAAAGTTGAATCCAAACGGGGGAGCCATCGCGCTTGGACATCCACTCGGGGCGACGGGGACACGGATTTTCGTTTCCATGATCAATGAATTGAAGCGCAGGAATGGCCGATACGGATTAATCGCCATTTGCGAAGGGATGGGCATGGCGAACGCGACAATTATCGAACGTCTGGAGTAGGTCGAAAGGGTTGATTTGCAAGCAGGTGCCTGTTTAGTGCTAGTAAACGCCGGCCAATTGCCAGCAACCTGGGGATGTGTGCAAGCAAATCGGCTGTGAATGCAAGAGACCTATTGCAGAATGCAAGCAAACAAAGAGGGGGAGATGTTTGATGGAAATGAAAGAAACAGTGGCCATTGTGACCGGAGGGGCTTCAGGTCTCGGGGAAGCGACGGTCAGAAGGATTGTTGCTGCCGGCGGAAAAGCGGCCATTTTCGATATGAATGAAGAACGGGGCCAAGCGCTCGCTGAGGAGCTGGGGAATGACCGGGTTTTATTCCTGAAAACAGACGTGGCAAATTCCGGGGAAGTGGATGTCAATGTGGCGAACGTAAAAGAAACATTCGGGAAAATCAATGCAGCGATCAACTGTGCAGGGATTGCGACGCCAGGGAAAGTGCTGTCAAAGCGAGGCCCGCTCGACTTGAGCCAATTTGAACAAGTGATCCGTGTCAATCTGACGGGGACATTCAATGTAATTCGTCTCGCGGCCGCGGCCATGCAGGATAACGAGCCGAATGAAGAAGGCGAGCGCGGTGTCATCGTAAACACCGCTTCGGTCGCCGCTTATGAAGGGCAAATCGGACAAGCGGCGTATAGCGCGTCGAAAGGGGGGGTTGTCGGGTTGACGCTGCCGATTGCACGCGAGTTAGCGTCCAGCGGCATCCGCGTCATGACAATCGCTCCGGGGCTGGTGGAAACGCCGCTCTTCGCCGGTCTGCCGGAAGCGGCACGTGAATCACTTGCTTCGATGGTGCCATTCCCTCCAAGGCTCGGACGTCCGGAAGAATATGCGAAATTGGTGGAGAGCATTTTCACGAATCCGATGCTGAACGGGGAAGTGATCCGGTTGGACGGCGCCATCCGGATGCAGCCGAAGTAATAGTAAATTACAAGAAACGCGGGGGTGACGCAATTGAGAAGATATCGCTTTGAAACGGATGATCATGTTCTATTCCGCGAGTCGTTGCGAAAGTTTCTTGAAAAAGAAGCGGTTCCGAATTATGAGACATGGGAAAATGATCGTCTCGTTCCGGTTGCTTTTTGGAAAAAGCTTGGAGAAATGGGATACCTCTGTCCCCAGGTCGACGAAAAATATGGCGGCCTGGGTCTCGATTTCAGCTTCGGCGTCATTATTGGCGAGGAAATGGAACGAGTTGGTGCTGGACTGACCGGTGTTGGTCTGCATAATGACATCGTCGTTCCCTATATCGAATCGTACGCGACAGAGGAGCAGAAAGCGCGCTGGCTGCCCGGCTGCATCACCGCGAATTATATTACTGCTGTTGCGATGACCGAGCCAGGGACCGGGTCGGATTTAGCGAATATCAAGACGACCGCTGTCAAGGATGGGGATCATTATATCGTCAATGGCCAAAAGACATTCATTACAAATGGCATCAACGGAAATCTTGTCCTCGTCGCTGTCAAGACGGATCCGCAAGCAGAAACGAAGCACCGTGGCATGAGCTTGCTCATGGTCGAGGAAGGGACGCCAGGCTTTACGAAAGGGCGCAAACTCGATAAGGTTGGCCTGCATTCGCAAGATACAGCGGAGTTGTTTTTCGAAGATTGTCGGGTTCCTGCAGCTAATCTGATTGGGGAAGAAGGACAGGGTTTCCGTTATCTAATGGAGAAATTGCAACAGGAGAGGCTCGTCGTCGCCCTAGCCGCGCAAACCGCTTCCGAAGACATGCTGGAGATGACGCTCGATTACGTAAAATCCAGGGAAGCGTTCGGGAAACCGGTCTCTTCATTCCAAAATACGCAATTTAAACTGGCGGAAATTGCGACGAAAGTGGAAATCGGGAAAGCGTTCCTCGAATCGCTTATCGAAGATCATCTCGCCGGAAAGGACATCGTCACGAAAGTCTCGATGGGGAAATATTGGCTGACCGAAACGGCGCGGGAAATTTCTGTCGAGTGCATGCAGCTCCACGGGGGCTACGGTTATATGGAAGAGTATAAGATTGCCAGGCGGTATCGCGATATTCCGGTCGCTTCGATTTACGCCGGGACAAACGAAATTATGAAAGTCATCATCGCGAAGAATATGGGATTGTGAGCTAGGCATATAGAGGTTGTCCATTTCATAGGATTTTCTGTGGATCATGTAAGGAGTTTGTCGCCTTTTCTGGGACATGCAGCAATGAAGGTCGTGTTTTACAATTCATAACTCATTCAAAGGGAGAGCGATTATTATGATGCAAACACCACTCATTTTATCTTCATTTGTCAAAAGGGCAGAACAATTTTTCCCGAATAAACTCATCATTTCACGAACAGGTGAAAAGACGATCCACCGAATTCCTTACGGAGAATGGGCAAAGCGCACACGGAAATTGGCAACCGCCCTTACGGCTCTCGGCATGAAAAAGGGGACAAAAGTGGGGACATTTGCATGGAATCACCATCGGCATTTGGAAGCGTACTTTGGCGTGCCGTGTACTGGGGCCATCCTGCATATGATCAATATCCGCCTATCGCCGGAACATATCGCCTATGTCATTAACCATGCGGAGGATGAAATTTTACTTGTCGATGATAATCTGTTTCCGCATCTGGAGAAATTGGCGCCTCTGTTAAAGACGGTCAAGCATTATGTCATTATGGGAGACAGCAAAGAAGTACCGGAGACTGCGCTTCCAAACGTCCACTCCTATGAAGCGTTGCTGGAGGCGGCCGATGAGTATGAATTCCCGGAAGATCTTGATGAGAACACACCTGCGGGCATGTGTTATACGTCCGCGACGACAGGCAATCCGAAGGGGGTTGTCTATACGCATCGGGGTCTCGTGCTGCATAGCTACGCGCTCGGACTGGCGGATGCCATGGGGCTTCGTGAACAGGACGTCGCCATGTCTGTCGTCCCAATGTTCCACGCCAATGCGTGGGGGCTCCCGTTCGCCGGCGTCTTCTTCGGGACGACTCAAGTGTTGCCAGGGCCGGGCTTCAATCCACAATTGTTGTTGGACCTGATCGAGCAGGAGAAGGTGACACTTACTGCTGGGGTTCCGACGATCTGGCTGGCGGCTTTAAAGGAGTTGGAACAGAATCCGCGCGACTTGTCATCCTTGCGGGCCATTGTCTGTGGCGGCTCTGCTTCGCCGAAAGGGTTGATTCGTGCATTTGAGGAGAAGTACGGCATTCCATTCATCGTGGGCTACGGTATGACGGAAACGTCCCCACTTGTCAGTCTGTCCGTGTTGACCTCCAAAATGGACGACCTCACGATGGACGACCGGATCGAAGTCCGCGCTTTGCAGGGCTTGGTCATGCCGGGGCTGGAAGTACGGGTCGTCAATGAAAATGGCGAGGTGCCTTGGGACGGAAAGACAATGGGCGAATTGAATGTCAAAGGACCGTGGATTGCAAGCGAGTATTACAAGGATGAGCGCACCGCGGAAGCTTTCAAAGATGGCTGGCTCTATACGGGCGATATCGCCGTCATGACGGAAGATGGCTATATCAAATTGACGGATCGGACGAAAGATCTTATCAAGAGCGGCGGCGAGTGGATTTCGTCCGTCGACTTGGAAAATGCCATCATGACACATGACGCCGTGTTCGAAGCGGCCGTCATCGCCGTGCCACATGAGAAATGGCTGGAGCGGCCGGTTGCCTGCGTCGTGTTGAAAGAAGGGAAAGCGGCGGATGAGCAGATGAAGCAGGAATTGCTGACGTATTTGGAAGGCCAGTTTGCGAAATGGTGGGTTCCGGATGATGTCGTCTTCTTGGATGAAATCCCGAAGACCTCGGTTGGCAAGTTCTTGAAAGCCGCGCTCCGCGATCAAATGAGCGGGCACTTTCAAGGGGTTTGAATGAAATAGGAATAATACAGGGGATTGCCGTGTCGCGGCAATCCCTTTTTGGAGGTGTGTGGGCGTTGGAATCATCTATTATTCTGGTCTCGCGCTCATATCTCTAGAGAAGCGCCGATAACTTGGGTCCCGCACTCATATCCCCGAAGAAGCCCTCATAACACGGCCAGCGAGAGCGCTTGAACCTCCAAAAAGCTGTCCGGTAATACCGGACAGCCACATGCTTATTAAGACATGCTATTCTGTTCAATTTCAATATGCCGTATTAGGGAGTTAAGGAGGGCGATCACCTTTTGCGAGGCGGCTTCAACTCGTTTCAAATCGTCCTCAGCGGCAGACATATTACCGCTCTGGTAATGCTGAGCCGCATTGCGGGCGGCCTGATGAACCTCAGCATGATGCTGATCCAATTCTTTAAACTCCGGCAAATGCCCGAAACGTGTTTTCGTATAATCCGCTACATACCACTTTCCTAGACGGCATTCCGTATGTGACGTGACACTCTCGGGCTGGACGTCCTCCAAACCTAAGAACATATTATAGATTTTCCATTTCCATAGAATATGATCTGCTTTAGATAATTGCAGCAAGGCGTTCGATGAGAGGTGAACATTGTTCTCATCAATGATATCCAGCCGGAATCGGTTAATTTCCGAACTTAATTTATAAATGGAGGCTGAGGTACTCTCTCCCAACGTCCGTATGTCGTCTTGCAGATGGGACATTTCAATCATTCGGTTTGAAATCTCATCGATGGAAGCTGCCTGCTGTTCCGAGATGGCAGCCGTATTGGTCACGTCCAAATTGATCTCTTCAATGGATTCCACAATGGCGGACAATAATGGAAGAGCTTCTCGTGCTTCTTCGGTCGCCTGTTTGATAATTTCTGTCGTTTGGCCGATCGAGTTGGATACGTCGCTGGAGTAAGATTTCAAGTGGCGGACATTTTCAGATACTTCATCCAGAGCAGACACAGTATTTTCCGCCAGCTTTCGTACTTCCTGTGCGACAACGGCAAATCCCTTTCCGTGTTCTCCTGCCCTTGCGGCTTCAATGGAGGCGTTCAGCGCAAGCAAGTTTGTTTGGGCTGCAATGCCGTTGATCAAATCGACGACATTCTCAATATCATCGACACGCTTTTGCAGCTCAGCAAAGGTTTCGACAATCGAGTGGAAGGTTTCTTCCGTTTTGAAAATCTCATCCAGCGTACTTTCGATTGTTTTTTGGCTATTCGCGGCATACGTGACCGAGTCAGTCGTTTTTTCGGAAATGCGCGAAGAGGCCTGCGCCACCTCGACAATCGATGCCGTGATTTGCTCGGTCGCCGCGGTGGAAGATTGGAGCTCATTCGATTGTTTGTCCAAACTATAAATAAGATCTTTCATATACATGATTTTTGCATTGGTATCAATTAAGGAAGAAACCTCAGTGACGACATGTTCCAACATTTTTTCCGTCAAAACTTCGATGAGGACTTGCTGGTCTATATTGACCGCCGCTTGTAGGGATTTCATAAGGGAGAAGGCTTTGGCGGGCCGGTAACCGAAGTGATAGAGTAGGTGAGTCGTAATATAAAACGCGAATTGATTGAATAACACGAGCGTTTTTCCCGGTTCATACTTATTTTTCCGTAGTAATCCAAAAAATGCTGTTGCCTTTTCAATATACTCATTATCCCGCGGTACGGTAAAGAAAAGCAGTAGGTAGTCCTGAATCGCTTTTTGTGAAATAGTATGATTTCCTTCTGGTGCGATTTCCGTCAAGTATCGATTGAAGATTTCCCCAACTGACGGTTGAATATCTTTTAGTTTTGCGTAAAGTTCCCGTAAATTATTACAATCTTCCATTTCATAGTGGTTATAATGTAGTGTATCTTTAAAGCGGCCTGTAATTTCAATATCTGTTCCTCTTTTGAATAATTGTTCCATATCCATCTTTGGTCTAATTGATGTCATATTTTTCAGCTCCTGTGAGAAAAGTATTAGATAATGATAGTATATCGTGCTATTTAGAATAATCAACTAAGTTCAGTAATAAATGGAAAAGGTGTATCGCGCACTAGAAAGGTTAACTTATCCACAGTTTATCAAGTAGTCAATGAAATATTCTGAAATTATAAACAGTTTGAACAGGTTATCCACAAGTAAATGTGTATAACTTTATGGGTTATAAAGATATCCACAGCCTTTTACATGAAAAAGAGAACATAACTTATTTTTGTGAAACGTACAATGGAAGGAAGGTATCCGCAACTTCCTTGGAAGTCTTGCGTCATATTTTTGATAACAGCTTTCATTGAACGATCGGAGGATGTAAGTGGAAAATTGGATTACTGAATTCATGAGCCAGTTCGGCTATTTTGGTGTGTTAGTATTAATATTGCTGGAAAATATCTTTCCGCCAATCCCTTCCGAAATCATTTTGACATTCGGCGGGTTTATGACGACCTATACCGGTATGACAAAGACGGGGGTTATTATAGCCGCGACAATCGGTTCCGTAGTCGGGGCGATGGTTCTCTATTGCATCGGTTTGTTGCTGGATGTGGAACGGCTTGAAAAGTTGGTGGACCGTTGGGGGCATCTGTTGCGTTTAACGAGAAAGGACATCCATCGGGCAGATGCATGGTTCGATCGTTATGGTCCGTGGACGGTCTTGTTTTGTCGGCTTGTCCCGCTTGTCCGAAGCCTGATCTCCATTCCGGCGGGCATGTCAAATATGAATTTCCTTTTGTTTATTTTCTTAACGACCATTGGAAGCCTCATTTGGAATACCGCACTCGTCTCGATCGGAGCGGCAGTCGGTGAAAATTGGCATTCCATCGTCCGGTATATGGACATTTATTCAAACATTGTGTACGTTATTATAGGAATTAGCGGTTTGGCGGTATGCTTCTGGTATATCCGATTCCGCGGAAAGCGAGCATAAGAGACTTATGGAAATTATTGATTTAATCAAAGCGCTGATCCTTGGGTTCGTGGAAGGGATGACGGAATTCGCTCCGGTTTCTTCGACGGGACACCTGATCATCGTGGATGATATGTGGTTGAAGACAACAACTTTTCTTGGAGACCGTTCCGCTTTCACTTTTAAGATTGTTATCCAATTGGGCTCCATTTTGGCCGTTGTCGCTGTCTTTTGGAAACGGTTGTTCAGCTTAGTCGGCCTGTATAAAATCGATGGGCAGAAGATGAATTCCCGATTTAATTTGGCCCATGTCATCGTGGGTATGTTGCCAGCGGTGATCGTTGGTTTCGCGTTGAAGGACTTTATCGATGAACGATTATCAGGCGTGGAAACGGTCATTTTTGCATTGATTGCCGGATCATTCCTCATGCTGGCGGCCGACAAATTCGGTCCGAAGCGTCCAAAGGTGACAACGCTGGATCAGATTACATACAAGCAGGCGTTCACGGTCGGGCTAGTGCAATGTCTATCCTTATGGCCTGGTTTTTCCCGCTCCGGAGCGACGATTTCGGGCGGTGTATTGTTCGGAATGAATCACAAAACGGCGGCCGATTTTACATTCATCATGGCCGTTCCTATTATGGCGGGCGCCAGTCTCGTTTCCGTCATGAAAAACTGGGAAGAGCTATCGATGGATGACCTTTCTTTCTATATCGTTGGTTTCGTCAGTGCGTTCATCTTTGCATTGATTTCCATCCGGTTTTTCCTGAAATTGATTTCCCGTGTCAAACTCGTACCATTTGCCATTTACCGGCTTATTCTAGCAGCGGTGCTGGCGGTTATCGTATTTATGTAATAAAGAAAGGGCTGTAGCGAATGTGCTGCAGCCCTTTCTTCATGATAAATACTTTTTCCCCACTTCCGCAATTTCCACATGACCAGAATAAGTCGAACTCGCAGCTGCTAAAATATCACGAACATCCCCGTGATGTGGTAAATGCGTCAGCACCAAATGTTTCACCTTCGCTTGTTCCGCCAATTTACCCGCTTCACTTCCACCCATATGTCCCGGGGCTTTACCAACATGCTCTTCGTATAAGTTCGCTTCACTGATCAACAGATCAGCGCCAGTCGCAAAGGGAACGAGATCGTCACACCATTCCGTATCTGCGGTTAAGACAATGCTGCGGCCGTCCGCTTCGAATTTCATGGCAAGGCAATAGACCGGGTGGACCGTGCGGCAAAACGATACCGTGAAGGGACCGATGGAGAGGACATCGGATTCTGTAATTCCCACGCCGATTGTTTGCTCTTTATACGTCAGCTTCGCAAATTCCTCCTCATCATAGACATGCCCGTAGATCGGTAAAACAGGAGCTTGTTCACCGAGATAGAACTGGATGAGCCGGCTATATTGCAGGCTGCCGATATCCGCGATATGGTCTGCATGATAATGGCTGAGAACGACCGCATCCAATTGATCCAATGGCAAGTAATTTTGTAAGGAAGCCAATACGCCGCTACCGCAGTCAATGAGGCAATGAAACCCATTATGCTCAATCAGAAAAGAAGATGTAGCGCCATTTGCTTTCGGATAACCGCCCCAAATACCCAGTGGAATGATTTTCATGGAAACCATCCTTTCAATCGATTTGTCTTACTTCGTATTGTACAGGAAAACGGGATCATCATGGTTGCGGGAGCAATTTGTTTGAGAACATACGCCGCGGGGTATATTCTGTAAGTAGATTAAAAAACGGAGAGGAGAATGAAAACATGGCTAATGTTGCGACAGTATACACTACATCCACTTGTCCATACTGCACGATGATGACGAATTACTTACGGGAGCAGAACATTCCCTTCAAGGAAGTGAACGTGCAATTTGACCAAGAAGCGGGTCAACGACTTGTTGAAACGACAGGACAAATGGGTGTACCTCAAACCGAATTGAATGGCAAATGGATCATCGGCTTCGATCCTGCGGGTATTCAGCAAGCGCTGAAAGGATGAGGAAGCAATTCAAATTAATTTGCAGAACATGCAGAATCCAGACGCCGGAACAGATGGAAAACCAGATGAACCGGCGGCTGTTCCCGCGTATTTGCATCGGCCATATCGCGCTATTCTTGACAGGTGTCGCCCTCGTGCTAATTGAATTATTCGGTTAGGATCCAACTTCTCATCCGCTGCTCACCGGATGAGAAGTTTTTTGCATATGCTTCTGCTAAGATTAAATAAATCAATGGGATGCCTTTTCAAAAAGCACCCTAAATGGCAGGTGTCTAATGTGAGTGAAAGAATATTGATTATTGAAGATGAAGAGAATATTGCACGAGTCCTTCAGTTGGAGTTGGAGTTCGAGGGCTATGTTACGGGAGTGGCCTATACAGGGACGGATGGGTTGATCCAATACCGGGAGCAGGAGTGGGACCTCATTTTGCTCGATCTCATGCTGCCCGGTCTGAATGGGTTGGATGTGCTGCGGCGAATCCGGGCGACAGAAGCGGAAACGCCCGTCATTTTATTAACCGCCAAAAACGAAGTGGCGGATAAAGTCGCTGGGCTGGACTTAGGTGCCAACGATTATGTGACAAAGCCCTTTGAAATTGAGGAATTGCTTGCGCGTATACGGGCTAACCTCCGCTTTGTAAGAAAACCGGTGGAACAAGCGGATCCCCATTTCCACCAATTTGCCGGACTCTCCATTCACGAGCAGACTCGTGAGGTGAAAAGGGATGAGGTTATGATTGAATTAACACCAAGAGAATTTGATCTTCTGCTTCACCTGTTAAAGCATCCAAACCAAGTACTGACGAGAGAGCAATTGCTGGATGCGGTCTGGGGCTATGATTATTTTGGCGACACGAATGTGGTTGACGTCTATATCCGGTATGTCCGGAAGAAGATCGACAACGGAGACCCTCAGTCTCTTATCCAGACGGTCCGCGGCGTCGGGTACGTGTTGAAGGAACCAAATCATGAAACTTAAGACGAAGATCCATTTATTTTCCACGCTACTCATGCTAGTTATTTTGGCATTGACGAATGTCGGGATTTATTTTTTATTTGAGAAATTGGCGCATGATACCGAATATCGGCAATTGCTGATTAGATCGAAGGAATTGACAGCCGCCCTAAGCCAGACGACGGAGGATACGGATGTGCAGACAGTTTTGCGTGCATTTCTTCCGTCGAATGGGGCTGTCCGGGTTACGGAATCATCAGGAAGCGAAGTAGGTGTCCACTCGTCGGATGAGTGGAGGTCATTCAAGGGAACGGTCAAGCCGGATGAAGCGTATACGATCAGCGATCTCGATGGAACGGAAGTGATGGCAGTCCAAGTGCCGGTCATCATGGCAACCGGGCAGGTGGCGCAGTTGGTCGTGATGGAGAAACTCGCAGCGATGGGCTATAATCTGCAGCTATTAAGGCTCATTCTTTTATCCGTGACAGTGCTGGCCATGATTCCGATTATGATATCCAGCGTTACATTGGGACGGATTGTGACACAGCCGATCGAGAAACTGATTGCTGCGATGTCGGCAAGCCGGCAAGCCGGGACCTATGAAAAGATTACAGTCACGAATGAAGGGAAAGATGAGCTTGCCGAAATGGAGCGGACGTTCAATGGCATGATGGGGCAGTTGGAACAAAATTATCGTAAGCAGGAGCAATTTGTGTCCGATGCTTCGCATGAGTTGAAAACGCCGCTAACGGTTATTGAAAGTTATGCCCGTTTATTAACAAGGCAAGGATTCGATAATCGGGCAGTTGCCGAAGAAGCGGTAGGCGCCATTGTCAGTGAAGCGGGGCGGATGAAGGAAATGATTGAGCAAATGCTGGATCTGGCGAAGAACCATGGATCCCTGACATTTCAGATGGCGGAATCCGATGTGTTTTCAATCGTGGAAACAGTCGGGCAAACGATGAGCCGGTCATTCGCTCGGGATATTTCACTGCGGGGGGAAGGGCCCGTCATCGTCCGGACGGATGAAGACCGGTTGAAACAGCTTCTTTTTATCCTCCTCGATAATGCCCGGAAGTACAGCGATCGTGAAATTCATACGTCTGTGGAGAACAGCGGAAATCAAGTGGAAATCACAGTCCAAGATTTCGGCAGAGGTATCCCCGAATCCCATTTGCCGCATATTTTCGACCGATTTTACCGTGTGGATGAAGATCGGAACCGAAAAACGGGCGGGACCGGTCTTGGCCTTGCCATCGCGAAAGAGATCGCGGATGGGCTCGGCGCGCAGCTATTCATTGAGAGCCAAGTCGGGGTCGGGACGACGATTCGTTTGATTCTTCCAAAAAACGGGACTCTCACTGAATTTTAATGTTGGCGTAGTAAGATGGGGAAAAGGAGTGAAGCCGTATGAAACTTGTGAAGAAGCCATGGTTTATTCCCATCCTATTGACCATCGTTATTCTGATGGTGGGCAATATCTATACAAACCGCATCCTCTCCAAGGAAGAACCATTGCCCGAACAGGAGATACGGACGCAGCTGGAAACGTTGTATGGAGGAAAGGTTGAGAACCTGACGCAAAAAGGTTTGCTATATGAAGCGGACATCGCCCGGGACGGAGGGAGCTATCGGGCGGAAGTGGATGCAACGACGGGTAAAGTGCTGTCTTTGATTCAAACAAAAGAAACATCGCCGCTCCCAACCGAAACCGTGAAGAAGCCAGTTACTGAACCGGATGGGGAGAGACCGGCGGAGGTGAAGGAAGTTCCAAGTGATAAGCCTGTCGCAGATCAGAAAGGGACATCGGGAAATGCTCCTCCTTCATCAACCAAACCTAAAGCCGAAACCCCTCCGAAAGCGGAGAAGAAAACGGTTCTCATTTCGGAAAAGCAAGCGGGACAAATTGCATTGAATCAATTAAAGCGCGGGACAATAGCGGAAGTGGACGACATCGATTATGAGAAATCAACCGACGGGGGCTATTATTTAGTCAAGATCGACATCGACACAAACGCCGATTTGGATGAAGTCACCTATCAAATCCATGCGATTTCAGGAAAAATAATGTCAGTTACGTGGGATGATTAATCAATCATCCCATTTTTTTGTTTTCTGAAGTAAATTAATTGCATTTATACAGATCTTTAGAATCATTTTGTGGAAAGAACAATGAAAAAGCTTATAGTTCAATAGCAATGTGACGATATGAGTATGGGGAAATTATAGACTAAAGAATGGAGATTAGTAGTTTGAATTTCAAGAACAGCATTGCATGGAAGTTATCAGCTCTGATTATTGGCCTATTTTTAGTATTATTCATCTCATATACCTTAGTGACCAGTACTATTCTGCATAAGAGTAGCATTACGGATGCGGAAGAGTTTGCAATCGAGAACACCAGAACGAATGCAACTCTTCTTAGCGATCGGTTTATGAAAACCAATCAAATGCTCCATACGACGAAACATATTTTTGAAACATTACAGGCCCAAGATCGTTTATCGACAGATGAAGTACTCAGTGTCATTGAAAATAACTTGAAGAACAACCTGGATGCCACTGGAATGGCTGCCATTTTTGAGAAAGGCTTTATTCCGCATGAGCCGAAAGTGGATCAAAGACTGGTGGATCCCGACCAGCGATTTATACCGTATCTGTATAAAGAGGATGACAACATTCATGTGGAGGCTTTAAGTGAATATGAAACTCCGGGTGAAGGGGATTGGTACTTGATCCCTAAAAATGAGAAACGCGCGATTTTGACAGAGCCTTATGAATATGATGCGGGAGGGCAGACCGTTTTAATGACCACCATCTCTGTGCCATTGTTAACAGGATCAGGTGAATTTTTTGGGGTGCTGACAACTGACATTTCTATTGATTTTTTAAACGAATTGGTCGAATCGATTAAGCCCGTCGGTGGATATGCATCCATCATAACGCACCAAGGCTACTTGACAGCCAACAGTATTAAAGAGGAAATGAACGGGACGAATATGCAAGACGCTATTGACTGGAACCGCGTAAAGGCGAGTCTTAATAAAGGCGAATTATCTACGCTATATGTCGATTCAGTTAGCTTGGAAGAACGTTCTTTCAATACATTCGCTCCTATCACTTTAGAGAACATCAACGAAGTGTGGTCGGTTCAGACAGTGGTGCCGAACTCCAAAATCCTGGAAACGTTCAACGCGATATTACTATTGACTATCATTGCAGCTGTTGTCATGGTCCTCATGATGGCAGGAGTGACTCTTTGGTTCATTTATAAACAAATGCGGCCGCTGACGGAGTTGAAGAATTCCATCGAAACGGCGGCTAGAGGGGACTTAACCAATTTTATAGATGAAAGTTCCATTCGAAAAGATGAAATTGGCGCTGTCGCCTTGGCGTATAATCATATGCTCTATCAAACAAATGATGCCATATCGACGGTAATGGACTCTTCGACACGTTTGAGCGAGTCCTCTGACCGGGTGCATCATGTATTTGAGGAGATTGTCGCCTCCAGTCAGGAAGTCTCTTTGGCAGTGGAGGAGATTGCGCAAGGCGCCTCCAAACAATCCGAGGATACAGAAGAAACGAGCCATCGAATGGTTGATCTTTCGGAACAACTGGATACGCTAGATCTCTTGTCTTCAAAAATGAATGAACTATCAGAGCAGACTGTGGAGTCGACCGAAAGAGGAATGGCCGAAATTGAAAAGCTGCGTACACATAACGCAACAGCCAATGAAATGAACGAACAGGTACAGCGGCAAATCGATACGCTAACTAATAAGATTACGAACATAAATCAAGTTATCTCATCTATCCATGATATTACTGCCCAAACGAACTTGTTGGCCCTGAATGCCAGTATTGAAGCGGCACGTGCAGGCGAACACGGCAAGGGGTTTGCGGTCGTTGCGGATGAGGTGCGAAAGTTGGCGGAACAATCCCGTATTGAAACAGAAATCATTCAACAGACTGTTCAGGAAATCATGACGGAATCTCAACAAACCGTTTCTGTTATCGCTGAAAATGTAGCGCTAATGGAAGGACAAAATGAATCCGTTTCAAGCACGGAATCCTCTTTCAACCGAAATTTTGAATTAACCGAACAGATGAATCAATCCATTGCAGACCTATCAGCAAAATTGGCAGAGATGATGGCACATAAAGATCACGCCGTACTAGCGATCCAAAGTGTTTCCGCGGTTTCTGAGGAAACGGCCGCTTCTGCTGAACAGGTGAGCGCCTCTTCCATTTCTCAACAGCAGGAACTTGAGCAAGTCGCGGAATCAACGAATCAAATGAATAAAATTGCCGGTGAATTGCAGGCGATTGTGGAACGTTTCAAATTGTCTTAAGATGTCCTACGAATTCTCATCAATTTCTAATGAAGCTCTTCCGGTTCTCTCATCTTCGTTGGATATAGTGTAGATAGAAAGAACAAGGAGGGTATACGGATGAATAAATGGATGATCATTCCGGCGTTGGCGGGTACTCTGGCCATCGGGGGCGTTGCCTTGGCGAACGGCTCAGATACAAAGGTGACGGCTACCCCGGAAAAAATGCTAACTTTGCAAGAGGCGAAGGACATCGCGGTCCGACAGTACGGCGGCCACGTGACGGAAATTGAGTTGGAGAACAGAAAGTCAGGTTACGTATACGATGTTGAGGTAAAGTCCGAGGGAATTGAATATGATTTGGACATTGATGCAAAGACGGGCCAAGTGACATTGGATGACCAATCATCTTCGGCTCAAGGAAGCAAGCTTCTCACGAAAGAAGAAGCAATCCGTATCGCCAAGCAAAAAGCAGGCGGAACGGTGAAGGAGATTGAATTGGACGACGATGATGGTCGGAACGTGTATGAGATGGAATTACGAGACGACCAATTCGAGTATGAAATCGATCTGGACGCTGTCACGGGTGAAGTATTGAAGTTTGAAAAAGACCGAGAGTATAAGGCAAAGGCGGCAACCAATGCAGCTAAAACTGCAACGACGGAGCACACGTTAACAGTTGTAGAGCCGAAGAAATCGGATGACAAAACAACTGTTACATCGGGCCAAAAGCCATCCATGATCACACTGGATCAAGCGATTGCCATTGCCAAGCAAAAAGCCAACGGGAAAGTGACCGATAGTGAATTGGATGATTACGTCTACGAAATTGAAATCGAAGACGGGGACATCGAATATGAATTCGAAATCGACGCTTTCACAGGGGCTATCCTATCATTTGAACAAGACTAATTGACCTAGACATGATGAAATAAGCATAAAAACACAAGTACACCCACCGTTCGGCCGTCATCCGATCGGTGGGTGTTTTCATATTCGCCCACTCTCTTCCGGTTGATCAGGACGGTTAACACCGAAACGACAATCACCCAGAGTAAGTGGATGGAGGCATCGAGGAATTACGAGCCTGCATCCATATATGTAGCGATTTTAAGCAATTGAAAGTTCGGCAAGTAGTTCGCCACTTGTAATATAGAGTAGTGATTTGCCAAAAAGATGAACCTGCTGAACGAAATATAGAAGCATGATTGGAAAAATGTAAAAACCTCTCATAAATATGAAATATATATTGTAAGAATAAGTCGATTTATTTCCGGGGAAATAATTGTAATTTCTACAATATTTGATCCCTACCGTTTCTATCAGATCTGCCATTTTGGATTTCGACAGGGGAATTGTCGATTCTTGGGCATCTTCCAGGACAAGGCTGTAGCAGTTCTATAACAATTGAAAAACTTCATCCGCGGCTATGGTAGTGCTCTGCAGATTTAGAAACACCCCTTTCGCTACTAGCGAAAGGGGTGCTGTGATTTGTCAGCTAGCCTTTTCAACAAGACCAGCTTCGATAAGAAATTCTTGGGCGACACGTTCTACCATCATGCCGTCATTATCGACTTTGCCGTTCATTTTTTGCATCGCCTCTTCGTCGATCACGCCTTCAAGCTGTTTGAGCACTTCTTCAATTTCTGGGTACTCCTTCAACGTTTCCTTCCGTACGAGGGGAAGGGCATGATAAGGCGGGAAGTAGGATTTATCATCTTCCAGGACGCGCAAGTCATAGTATTGCAACTGTCCGTCCGTCGTATAAGAGTTGATGACATCGACTTCCTTGGCGTTGATGGAGCGGTACATGATGCCATGGTCCATGCCTTTGACATCCTTGAATTGCAAGCCATATTCCTTTTGAAAACCGGGCAATCCATCCGGTCGGTCAATAAATTCAAATACCGCACCTAATGTGAAGTCTTCCGAATAGGCTGCAAAGTCACTGAATGTGTGAATATCCAGTTCTTCGGCTTTGGCTTCGTCCAGCGCAAGGGTATAGGTATTATTGAACCCAAATGTATTAAAGGCGATGATGCCGTCCCCGTCTACGAGCCGTTTCGTCGTTTCAAGCGTTTCTTCGGCCGTACCGGGTTCTGCATGGTAATAGTTGACGACAATCGTCCCTGTATAATCAGGGATGACGTCAATATGACCATTCACCATCGCATTCCAGACAACGTTCGAGCCGCCTAGGTTTTCCTTGTAAATCACTTTAATATCCGTCTTATCTTCAATTAATTGCCCCATTACATGCGATAAAATGATACTTTCCGTATTATTCCGGGAGCCGAGTGTCAATAAGTCTTTTTCAATGAAGATACATCCCGACAACATACTCGCAACGAGCGCGGCCAGGATGCTTACTCGCAACATCCTTCTCATCATCACTTCAATCCTTCCGGCGTTGTCCAGCGTTCCACCGCTCCGAAGAAAGTCTCCAGAAGGATCGCAAGTAGGGCGGCAGGAATTGCGCCAAGGAGAATCAAACCATCAATCCCCCGTGTAATTCCAAGGAAGATGAAGTCTCCCAATCCACCAGCCCCGATGAACGCGGCTAGTGTCGCCGTCCCGACGTTGATGACAGCGGCTGTCCGGATTCCGGCCATAATGACAGGAATCGCAAGTGGCAATTCCACTTTGAATAGAATCTGCAAGCTGGTCATGCCCATGCCCTTTGCCGCTTCTGTCGTTGCTTTGTCGACATCTTTGATTCCCGCATACGTATTCCGGATAATGGGCAATAACGAATAGAGAAACAGGGCAGCAATGGCTGTTTTTACCCCGATTCCGAAAATCGGGATCATGAATCCCAAGAGCGCGAGGCTTGGAATCGTTTGCATCACACCGGCACCGCCGAGCACAAAAGTCGTCAGTTTTGGGACGCGTGTAATGAGGATGCCAAGAGTAATGCCAAGCACAATGGCTATCAACATCGAGAAGAAAACGAGTTGAATATGGACAGAAGTGGCTTCTAACACTTCTTTCCATCGCATTTGCGATTGTTCAATGAGTTGTTCCCAAATCGATAAGTTATTCATTGGTCACCCTCCGTTTCTGTCCACTGGCTCGACATGGCGGATAAGAGGGAGCCGCGGGTTACAAGGCCTACCAATTTTGTCATTTCATCCACAACTGGAATCATGCCATACGTCGCTTCATCCATCAGGATAATGGCATCTTTTGCACTTGCAGTAGAGGGCAGGACGGGTTGAGCGGGTACCATAATGTCATCGATTGTCTGGATGCTGTCCAACTTTTTGATGAGATCGTATGCCGAGACGATTCCTAGTAAGTGTTGTCCTTCATCCACAATGATCAGGTTAGTGATTTTACGTTGTCGGATTAAAGAAAGTGCTTTTTCAGGAGAGCGATGAGGAAGAGATGTGACGACCGATTCCGACATAATATCCGTAACGGGCATCAATTCTGGATTTTGGATGATACGGTGCTTTCCGATGAATTCCTCAACAAAACCGTGGGCTGGTTCATGAAGTAATTTCTCTGGAGTGTCCAACTGAAGTAAGTTGCCGTCTTTCATAATTGCGATGCGATCGCCCATTTTTAATGCTTCATCCATATCATGGGTAACAAATACGATGGTCTTATTCAATTTTTTGTGGAGTGAAATCAGTTCACCTTGCAATTGGTCCCGTGTCAATGGATCGAGTGCACTGAATGGCTCATCCATCAATATGATGTCCGGATCCGCTGCCAACGCACGCGCGATGCCGACACGTTGTTGCTGTCCGCCTGATAATTCTTTTGGATAGCGGGTTGCATAGATATCCGGATCAAGTCCGACCATATTCAGCAGCTCGTGTACCCGGGGTTTGATCTTTTGATTGTCCCATCCTATTAATTGGGGCACCGTTGCAATGTTCTTTTCAATGGTGTAGTGGGGGAATAACCCGATTTGTTGGATGACATATCCGATAGTTCGGCGCAGCTCGGCTGCATTATACGAATTGGTATCCTTTCCGTTTATGGAAATCGTACCGCTGCTGTGGGGTTCCATCCGATTGATCATTTTCATTGTCGTGGATTTCCCTGAACCACTGGGCCCGATCAGGACGAGAAACTCACCCTTCGGAATGTCGAAGCTTACAGATTTTACAGCTTGAAATCCGTCTCCGAACGTTTTACTGACATTTTCAAACTTAAGCATGTGTACCTCCTACGGTTTTTTTACAAAGTAATTTCACTGCGAATGTTGAATAAAAAAATCATCCGAAGTGAATAAAAAATAAGACATATGAGCAACCGATTAACCAGTTGCAAATGTCTCACTCCATCAGTATACCATAAACGATTCGAAATTTCATGGAAGTCTGCGAAAACTGACTATTTCGGTCCAGCTATAGCATACTCCTATTGTCCGAATCCATCTATCTCCAGTACAATCGATTTGGAAAGGATGTGCTCGGAAGATGGCTATGCGTATTTTCATTGTAGAGGACGATACGGCAATTTATTACTCCTTAAAAGAGCGTTTGGAGCAATGGGATTTTCAGGTGTCGGGACCAGATAATTTCCAGGATGTCATGAAGGCATTCATCGAAAATCAACCGCATCTCGTCATATTGGATATTCAGCTTCCGGCGTATGATGGATTCCATTGGTGCCGGGAGATTCGGGCGGTGTCGAAAGTGCCAATCATCTTCCTGTCATCCCGGGATCATCCGATGGACATGGTCATGGCGATGAATATGGGGGCGGATGATTATATCCAGAAGCCGTTCCATACGGATGTCGTTCTTGCGAAAATCCAGGCGATTCTTCGGAGAACGTATGCCTATGGGGAAGAGATGGCAGACATTGTGGAATGGAATGGAGCGGTCATCGATTTGAAACGGGGCATGATTCGGAAGGAAGGCCAGGAAGTCGAGTTGACTAAAAACGAATTTTACATATTGACCATTTTAGTGGAATCCAAAGATGAAATTATATCGCGGGATGATTTAATCACGAAACTTTGGGATGATGAACGGTTCGTGAATGACAATACATTGACGGTTAATGTGACCCGATTGCGACAAAAGCTTGCGGGGATCGGGCTGGAGGATGCCATCGTGACGAAAAAAGGAATGGGCTATATGGCAGTCACTTTATAAGGGGGTGAATATGATCTTAGGATATCTCAATGACCGAAAGAGCTGGCTCTTCTTTTTCGCCGGTTCGCTACTATTTACCGATATATTGATTTTGATTGACAAAGGGTTGTCGGTGAAGCCAGCTTCCCTTTTGTATTTAAATATCCTGCTCATTAGTACCTTTATTGCATTCTTTGCGTGGCGCTTTAAAAAAGAAACAAGATTTACGAGAGAACTGGGGGCTTTACTCGAGGAATCTAGCCAAGACTGGCATACGGCATTGCCCGAACCGCAATTTGTTCAGGAGAATCGGATAAATGAATTGTTGGAGCATGTGGGCGAGGATACCAATCGAAAAATAGCCGAGATCAAGGCGGCGACTGTCATGGAACATGATTATACCGCGGCCTGGGTGCATGAAGTGAAAGCGCCGCTGACTGCGATGAAAATGACAATCGATACTCAGCGCCAAGACCGGGCTATGCGGAAAATCGAAGCGGAGTGGCTCCGTATCCATTTGTTGATCGATCGTCAATTATATATATCACGATTGCCGACATTGAGTGCAGATTATGTATTGGAGAAAATCGGACTGCGCGATCTTGTTACTCCAGAAGTGCGGGAGTTGCGGTCTTGGTGTGTCGAGAAAAATATCGCAGTCGAATTTGAAGGAGAGCAGATTGAAGCGGTTACGGATAGGAAGTGGTGTCGTTTTATCATCCGTCAGCTTCTGACGAATGCGGTAAATTACAGTCCAGAGGGTGGAACGATCTCCATTTCAGCAGAAACGATGCCAAGTGGGCAAGCCCGATTAATCATCCAAGACGAAGGACCAGGTATTCCCGTTCATGACCTTCCCCGAATTTTCGATAAAGGATTTACAGGTAGCACCGGCAGACTCCATAACGCCGCTACAGGACTGGGGTTATACCTTTCCCGACAAGTTGCTGAGAAAATCGGCATTGCATTGACCGCACAGTCTGATGCAAAGAAAGGAACAGCCTTACATCTGACTTTTTCAACGAAAAATGACTTTGATACAACACGAACGTGACAAAAATGTCACCTTGCCTGACCCGTTTGTCATCTATATCAAACGACCGGACTGAACGCAATCGCTAAGATAAAGATATAGCATACAGGGAGGTCATGAGGGTGGAAATAAATAAAACCGTTTTACACGCACAAAATGTCCGGAAATCGTTTGGCACACGCGGCAATGTGCAACAAGTATTAAAAGGCATCGATCTTCGTGTGATGGAAGGGGAATTTGTCGGGATCATGGGGGCTTCCGGGGCAGGGAAAACGACGCTTTTGAATGTCCTGGCCACGATTGATCGTACGACAGAGGGATCAATTCTGATTGGGGATTCGGATATTTCGAAGATGAAGGAAAGGGATCTTTCTGCATTCCGGCGTGATCACTTAGGATTCATCTTCCAAGATTATAATTTGCTCGATACGCTAACGGTGAAGGAAAACATCTTATTGCCTGTTTCACTCAGAAAGGTGAAGAAACGGGTAGCAGAAGACCGATATAAGGAAATTACTGAAATTCTGGGGATTACGGATTTGGCTAATATGTACCCGCATGAAATTTCAGGTGGACAGAAACAACGGACGTCTGCGGCTCGTGCGCTCATCAATAAGCCATCCATGGTATTCGCAGATGAACCGACGGGCGCTCTCGATTCGAAATCCGCTTCGTCACTTTTAGGTACATTGGAAGATGTTAATAAACAACGCGGCGTCACGATCATGATGGTGACGCATGACCCTGTCGCATCGAGCTATTGCAGCCGGGTCGTCTTCCTGAAGGATGGGATGATCTATTCCGAACTGTACCGCGGCGATCGATCGAGACAAGCCTTCTTTCAAGAAATCTTGAAAGTGCAAGGCGTGCTCGGGGGTGACAGCGTTGAAGCTCTTTGATCTCGTAATTCGCAGCATGCGGAAAAACATCAAGCATTATTACCTGTACTTTTTTGCGCTCATTTTCAGCGTTCTTCTGTACTTCGTTTTTGCGACATTGCAACATGATCCAGCGGTTGTTGCGCGATCTGGTGGTAGTATGGGCACAGCTTTCAAAGCGGCGGGCATCCTACTGTTATTCATTGCAGGGATTTTTGTCATCTATGCGAACGCCATTTTTTTGAAAAGAAGAAGCCGTGAAATCGGGATTTATCAATTGGTTGGGTTGACAAAAGGTTCTGTTGTACGTCTTTTAATTATCGAAAATACATTGCTTAGCGTTGGAGCTTTGGCTATTGGGATCAGCGCAGGAATTCTCGTATCACGTGTGTTTTTATTGTTATTAATGAAATTGGTCGGGTTTGACGGGTTTGTTGAATTAACGTTTTCAACCTCAGCGGTTACCCAGACAGCTATCGCCTTTTTGGCAATCATCGTCCTTACGTCGATTCAAATGCTCATCGCGGTTTACCGCAACATATTGCTTGGATTATTCAATGCCGAGAAGACGGGCGAGCACCCGAAAAAGCCGACAGCATCCGGATCAGCATTTCTCGCCATCTTGGGAGTGGCGCTTATCGCATTTGGGTATTGGCTGTCAGGCCGGATGATTAACGTCTTGTTCTTCTTTAATATGCTTGCCGTTCTATTTTCCACCATATTAGGAACATATCTCGTTTTCCGAGTGACAATCAGCTGGTTCCTGTTTCAGATCAGGAAACGGAAGCAAGGGCATCTTGGGCTGCATAATAGTTTGTCGCTTGCTTCGCTCATGCACCGGATGAAAGGTAATGCGAATTCACTGACGATCATAACCGTGTTATCCGCCATGACGCTTACGATGTTGGCAGGCGCATTTTCTCTCTATTATGCGTCGGCAACAGAGACGCGTTACGTCATGCCGTTTGATTTCATGTTTGAAGGGGAATCTTCTCCGTGGTTCAATGCGGAAGATGTATCGTTGGAAGAGTTTGAAGCAGGCTTAATAGAACAAGGCATCGATTATACGACTGCCAATCTTGAGTTGTTAAGCGTTCAAGGCCGTTTTGAAAAAGGGATTTTCCCTGAGTTTTTGAGTCCGACGGAAGAAATATATGGCGCTTATTTTGTCAATGCGAAGCAATTGCAGCAAGCAGGTCTCCGGGTTGAAACGCCGGAGGAAGGTAAAAGCATTTTCCACAGCGCTGGGATCAAGCCGATTGCAAAAGATATCCGGATTCCATTCGAAATGTATGTGACAAATGTTGAAGGTGAAAGGACATTTACCGTTGTGGAATATGGGGAAGGCGATGTGGTGAACAATAGTTTCGGAGAGCAATTTGTTGTGAATGAAGCGGATTTTGAAGCGTACAAAAGAACAATGCCTTCGGAAAGCGAAGTGCGTGAAGTCCAAGTTTTCAACATCGTTCATAAAGAGCAGCTCCCCGCAGCGTCAGCGATTCGCACGCAAAACTGGCAAGATGGTACGTGGGCTCGTGGGGTCGATTACTATACAATGTATAAAAATGCGATTGAATCGAATGGCCTGCTCATTTTCATCGCCGGATTTTTGGGGCTTGTATTTTTAATTTCAACGGGCAGCATTCTTTATTTTAAACAAATGACAGAAGCTGAACAAGAAAGATCGAGCTATGGGACATTGCGCCAATTGGGATTTACCATACAGGATATTATGCGAGGCATTATCCGTAAGCAAGTCTTTGTTTTTGGATTGCCGCTGCTAATTGGATTACTACACTCCGTGTTCGCTATTAAGGCGGCATCTTTCCTTTTTACGTCGGATATTACCGTGCCGGCAGCGATTGCGATGGGGATATATGTGCTCATCTATTTGATTTTTGCATTTCTGACGGTTGGTTATTATCGGAAAACGGTGAAAGCGTCGTTGTAAATCGATACAGGGAAAATGGGATTGTCCAGTCAGGACGGTCCCTTGCTCCTATTACAAACTCCCATATTTTTAACCAAGTCAAGTCCTTAATCTTGTGTAAATTCCCTTGCAATGTTTTCAAGCTCTTCCTTATGACGCATATATACTTGGCCATACTGGTTCTACAATTCATTTGCTCGCAACTTTACATGGAGGGGCGGGCATGATAGCCTTGCCGGGCAAAGCCAGCCCCATGAGCTGGGTTTCCTGGTTTGGGACTCATGCCCGCAGAGGCTCCATGTCAAGTTGCTTG